>JAIOXO010000003.1 GCA_022396035.1 Actinomycetes bacterium
TAACCTTAATACCCATACTGACCATGCCTGAAGATGATAAAACCCATCCCATACCTGACCTTACCGGTTATATTACCGAGGGCCAGATAATACTTTCCAGGTCCCTTAACAAGAAAAAGATATCCCCGCCAGTAGATGCACTGCCTTCCCTCTCCAGGTTAAAGGACAAGGGTATCGGAAAAGACAAGACCAGGGAAGACCATGCAGATATGTTTAATCAGCTGTATGCCGCTTATGCCCGGGGTAAAGAAGTACAGGAACTGGCAGTCATACTGGGGGAAGCTGCCCTTACAGATATTGATAAAATATACTTTAAGTTTGCTGATGAGTTTGAAAAAAGATATATATCCCAGGGAGAGTATGACAACCGCACCATAGAGCAGACCCTTGATTTGGGCTGGGAACTGCTGTCCATATTCCCCAGGGACAGGTTGAAGAGAATAAGGGATGAATACCTGGATAAATATCTTCCCCGGTTCAAAAAAGAAGAACAGAAGGAAGAGGTAAGCTAATGCTGGGTAATGTTAATGCAACCAGGATGGAGCTGCTTCGGCTGAAGCAGCGATTGAATCTGGCCCGTAGAGGCCACAAGCTTCTCAAGGACAAGCAGGATGAATTGATGCGTCAGCTGCTGGAAATGATTGACGAGGTAAAAGAATCCAGGCTAACCATTGAAAGGGAATTTCAGTCAATACTGGCCCGCTTTACCCTGGCCAAAGCCAAGATGGGGCCGGGCCAGGCCGAAGAAGCTTTGTATAGGCCGACCAAGAAAATATCTCTTTCTGTGGAGAAGAGAAACCTGATGAGCGTTAAAGTACCTTTATATAAGAGAGAGGTGGAAGGCCAGATTATTCCTTATGGTTACCTTAATACTTCCGGGTCCATGGATCAGGCCCTGATTAATTTTGACAAGTTTTTAGAGCAGCTTCTGAACCTGGCGGAAAAGGAAAAAACGGTGCAGCTCATGGCCGATGAGATTGAAGAAACCAGAAGAAGGGTCAATGCCCTGGAATACAAGATGATCCCCGAACTGGAAGAGAGCATAAAATACATAACCATGAAGCTGGCTGAAAACGAGCTTTCCAATACAGTCAGGCTGATGAAACTAAAGGATATTGTAAGAAGCCATTAAGCCTGTATCCACTTACTGCCTGACTATAGGCAGGGTTATAGTAAAGCTAACCAATTTATTTTTTTCATCATATTCAGCTATCAGGTTTCCATTTAATTTTTCGGCAATTCTTTTGCTTATGGAAAGACCCAGCCCGGATCCCCTTTTGCCTTTTTTTCTGGCAGCAGTATAAAACCTTTCAAATATATAGGGAATATCTTCCCCGGTTATCTCTTCACTCTTATTTTTTACAGAAATATGCAGCAGTTTTTTACTCTTGTCTACATTTAAATCCACCATTAAATCGCTTCCAGGCAGGCTATATTTTACTGCATTGTTTAGGATATTAAACAGAAGCTGCTCAATATGAACATTACTTCCCCATGCTGTATATGTGCTGCCATAGTTGAGCTTAATATCCAGCTCTTTGGCATCAATCTGGTTGCGGTGCAGCTTAATCAGCCTGTCTATAATCTCCTTTACGTCCACTGCCTTAAAACCGGTGCTTTTTATATTATCCTCCAGTTCTGAGAGAATCAGCAACTCCTCGGTTATCTTGGACAGTCTCATCACTTCACTGTCTACCAGATCCAGGGTTTGGCGGTACTCAGCCACACTGGTCTTCTTTTGCTGCTTTAAGGCATCTATTTTGCTCTTGATAATGGTAAGGGGGGTATTCAATTCATGAGAAACATGCTGTATAAACTGCTTCTGGTTACGAAAAGAGGCTTCTATTTTATCCAGCATATGGTCAAAAGTCTGAGCCATCTTGGAAATAGCATCCCCGTCTTTTAAATTTAAGCGCAGATGAAGCCTCTTCTCATCTATCTCCTGTACATTTCTGGTTATAAAATCAACACGGTTAAGCATCCTGATAAGCACTATAAAACCACCGGAAGCAGAGACCAGTATAATAAACAGGACCCCTGCAGTAATAATATAGAAAATCCTCATAAACAAAGTAAAAGGCAAAACGGTAACCTGGAGAGGAATTGCCCTCCATTCGGGAGGCCTCTCCATCTCTCTCAGGCGGTCTATGAGTTCCTGGTCCATACCCGGATGGTCTCTTAAGGCCTGAGAATAGTTTTCCCCTGCCAGAGTAAACCGGTATACTGAAAACAACATGAACCCATAAATAACTACAGCTATAACTATTATTAAAATAAACCAGAAAATCAGTTTTGATTTTAATGACCACTTCATTTTATTTGATCCTCGTCCGGAATCCGGTATCCGCTACCATATACGGTTTGGATGATCCTTCCGGATTTTCCCAGTTTCTTTCTTAGATTCTTGATATGGGTATCCACTACATTAGTAAAAATATCCACATTCCTGTCCCAGGCATGCTCCAGAATCTGGTTCCTGGTAAGCAGCTGTCCCCGGTTCCTTAAAAAATATTCCAGTATCATGAATTCTTTCCTGGTAAGCCTGACCAGTTTATTGTCTACAAAGGCTTGGCCGGTGTCCACATTGATTTCAATTTCTTTACAATAAAGTTTGTTTTGTTTATTCTCTGAGTACCTTCTGAGCAATGCTCTTATCCTGGCCAGCAGTTCTGAGAATTCAAAGGGTTTGGTAAGATAGTCATCAGCCCCGCAGTTAAGGCCATCTACAATATCAACCAGCTGTTTTTTAGCAGTAAGCATAATTACAAAACTGTCAATCTTTTCTTTTCTTATCCGCCTGCATAACTCTTCTCCTTTCATATCCGGCAGCATAAGATCCAGAATGATCACATCGTAATTGTACTGGTTAACAAGGTCGTAACCCTGTCCTCCGCTATAAGCCACGTCTATAGTAAAATTATGTTGCTGCAGTCCCTGTTTCAGGCTGTCAGCAATTGTTTTTTCATCTTCTATTATTAATATCTTCATCTTCACTTACACTCATTTTATTTATTTTATGCAGATAAATAAATCCCTATAACATTTTATTCATATCTTAAAGCTTCAATGGGGTTAAGCCTGGCTGCCCTCATAGCAGGAAAGATTCCAAATACCAGTCCTATAGCTGTAGAAAAAGATAAGGCTAAAACTATGGGGTAAACAGTTACAAGAGAGGTTATGGAAGTAAAAGACTGCAAGCCCCAGGATAGAAGATAGGCAAATCCTACCCCCATAAGGCCACCGGTAAAACTAAGCACTATGCTTTCAGTAATAAACTGTATAAGGATATCTCTATTCTTGGCACCTACCGCTTTTCTAATGCCTATCTCCCTGGTCCTCTCGGTTACAGAGACAAACATTATATTCATAATCCCTATTCCTCCTACCAGTAGAGAAATAGCTGCAATACCACCCAGGGTTATAGACAGGGTATCAGCAATAGAGGAAGCCATCTCCAGTAGCTGGGAAGAGCTGGATATCTCAAAATCATTGGGATCTCCAGGAAGTATAAAATGTTGCTGCTGCAGTATGGAAGTAACCTGGGCGGTGGCCTGATCCATAAGCTGTTCGTTTTTTACCTTGGCTATAATGCTGTCTACAGTATCTGTGCCCAGCATTTTATTTTGACCAGTGGTTACAGGAATGTAGGCAGAATTATCCGGATTGGAACCAAAAGTTCCCGTACCTACTTCCTCCATCACTCCTACCACTACAAAATTGTTTCCGCCCATCTTTATGGTTTCCCCAATTGGATCTACCATTCCAAAATAGTCATCTACAATATTGTCGCCAATTACTGCTACATTAGCCAGTCCCTGAATTTCACTTTCAGTAAAGAAGCTGCCAGCATAGACATTGTAGTCCATAACTTCAAAATATTGGGGGGTGGTCCCAAGAATAGACACCTGCCCTCCCCAGCTCTTATAGGAAAGGGTGCCATTGGGAATGTTTACTACCGGTACTACCTGTTCCAGCAAATTAGACTCTTCCAATGCATAGGCATCCTGCATATAAAGCTTGCCGGCCACCGCCTCTTGTTCATCAGAAAACATTCCCTGGGCTCTCTGGGCTCCGTCAGGCATCTCCCTGCCGGGACTTATAGTTAGTATATTGGTGCCAGCACTCTGCAGATTCTCGGTTATTTGGACTTCTGCACCGGCGCCTACTGATATAACTGCCACTACCGCCCCTACGCCAATGATAATACCCAGCATGGTAAGGAAGGTACGAAGCTTGCTGGCAAAAAGGGATTTAAAGGCAACCTTTATATTTTCCGCTATCCTCCTCATGATCAGTCCACCTCCAGCCTGGGCATATGTTTTAATATCTGTTCTGCATTCAGAGGATTATCTATGTGCTGCTGATTCACAATATAGCCATCTTTCAAGTGAATTACCCTCTGGCTGTGTTTGGCTATTTCCTCCTCATGGGTAACCATCAAGATAGTCCTGCCATCCCTGTTAAGCCGCTGCAGTATGGCTATGATCTCGGCTCCTGTTCTGGAATCAAGATTACCTGTGGGCTCATCGGCTAATATAATAGCCGGGTCATTTATAAGTGCCCTGGCAATAGCCACCCTCTGCCGTTGCCCTCCTGAAAGTTCGCTGGGCTTATGTCTCTCCCATCCGGTAAGTCCCACTGAATCTATAAGCCTGCTTATAAGATCATGTCTGGACAACAAGGGTTGGGTATGCCCGTATACCAGAGGTAAACCAATATTTTCTACCACACTGGACCTGACCAGCAGGTTAAAGGTCTGGAATACAAATCCTATTTTATGGCTCCGTATCTCCGCCTGCCGGTTATCCTCCAGTCCGGCTACATCCTCTCCATCCAGGATATAGGAGCCAGAGGTGGGCGTATCCAGGCAACCTATTATATTCATAAGGGTAGACTTGCCCGATCCTGAAGGACCCATAACTGTTACAAATTCTCCTTCCCCTATATTAAGGTCAACTTCCCTTAATGCATGCAGTCTGGTGTTACCAATGCTGTATATTTTTTCTATGCCTTTTATGGCTATGATTTTATTTTCCATAATTCCTTCCTTTATTACCTGGAGGTAATAACTATATCTCCCTCCTTAAGGCCTGAGGTAACCTCTATATTATAGTAATCGTTTATGCCGGTAGTTATTTCGGTTTTCCTGGTGGTCATCTGGCTTTCTTCCGCCTGCACTACCGCATCCACATAATTTTTGCCCTGTTCAGTGTAAACTGCCCTTATGGGTATATACAACACATCTTCTGCCTTTTCAGTTACTATAGATATGCTGGCTGATAGTCCATATATGATTTCAATATCCTGGCTGGCTTCAAAACTTATCCAGGTTTCATAATAAGTAATCTGGTTCTCTTCTACCGGTATCCTGATTATTTTTTCTACTATACCCTTAAATTCAACCCCAGGATAAGAATCCAGACTAACTACCGCTTCTGCACCTTCAGAGATATTGACCAGATCGCTTTCACTAATCAAAGCCTCCATTATATAGTCATCTTTTATAATGCTGATGGTTTTTGCTCCAGTGGCTTCTTCTCCCGGTTTAAAATCAGTAGCCACCACCATCCCCTGATAAGGGGCATAGATGGTATGTTCTGCCAGTTCCTGCCCTGCCAGCTCCAACTCAGTCTCTGCCATCTTCAGATCTATTTTAGCCTTTTGCATGCTCAGGTTGGCCAGTTCAATCTGTTTCTGGCCATTCTGCATACTTTCCAGAGTTGACCAGTAAGTAGAGCTCTGGTTTTTCAAAGACTGTTGGTAGGAAATCTCTCCCGATTCCACCTGGGATCCTAACTGTATTTCGGTTTGTTGCTTTGAATTTTCAGCTTGCTGCAGGCTAAGTTCGGATGACTCCAGAGCCAGCTCCGTTTTCTGCACATTTTTGCTGGCAGTATTTACATTATCTTCCAGTTGCATTATTTGTTCACTGGTGCTGCTAGAGTCAGCCTTGGCATCAGACAATAACTTCTGTGCATATTCCAGGTTCTGCTGCGCCTGTTCCAGGGAAATAACCGAATTATTAAAGGAATTTTGTGATATTTCTAAAGCTGTCTGGGCATTAGCAGAGGATATATCCGCCAGCTCCCCAGCTTCCTGATAAGATTGAAGGGCGCTTTCAGCACTGAGCTCTGCCTTTCCCTTATCCAGCTCTGCCATCTGCACAGCAATATGGTTGGAATCCAGGGCACTTTGATAATTGATCCGGGCCTGGGATAATGAATTTCTGGCCAGTTCTAGCTGTGTTTCTATATCTTCTATTGCCTGAGCTGCATTGGAAGAGTCTATCTCAATCAGCAGATCCCCCTCCTTGAATTCATCACCTACTTCTGCGGCCCGCAATATATTTCCGGATACCTGGGGAATAAGTGTATTGGAAGTCCTGGTTTCCACCGATCCGGTGACTGCTGCCTCCTTTATAATATCTCCCACTTCTACCCGGGCTGTATTGCTTTCTTCATTTTCCTGTACAAGATTACTATTAGGCATTAAACCGCCTCGACCACCCATACAGGAAGTTAAACTAATCGTGGCTATAACAGTAATGATAGATACAAGGATAATAAATGCCGTATTTTTCTTCTTATTTATTATCAACGTTCTGGGCATTGCTTTCTCCTTTTAAACTTTTTTGCTCTCAGTATACAAACTAAATATGGAGAGAATATGGAGATAAGCATTAAAAATATTTCCAAACTCCATAATACCTTCATATTCTTTTGTTAAATTAATGGTATTGAAAATGATAGCCCATTAAGATAGATGTCTTTTGTAAATGAGTAAAGGGGGAAGAAAAATATAGAATATAGAAGCGTTCCTAGTTATTTAGAAAAACGATACTTAAGAGATCACTCTCTCTCTAAACAATTATGCCAGGGGCGTTTGTCCCTGGCATAATAATGTAAGTAGGCCTGGTATGAATAGGTTACTTACCATCAACCAGTTAGCAATAACTAATCAGTTGATATATTCATAACAATATTTATGCCTTGCTTCTTTTTACCAGCTTAAAGGTTAGAAGTGATGAACCCAAAGCTAAGGCCGCAAAGCCTAATAACAGGAAGGTTACATCCATACCGGTATAAGGCAGCTCTTCGGTTACTCCCAGTACTTCCACATCAGCTACAACTGCAGCTGGCTCTACCGTACCGATAATGCCAAAGTCAACATAGATGGTATGGTCTGCTGCTACGTCCATAAAACTATAACTTTCTACAGCTCCTACTGATACTCCATCTACCATTACATCAGAAATCTCGTATCCATCCTCAGGATGCATTGTATAGGCTTTATCGTCTCCTTCATTTAAAGTAGTTACGCCTTCATCAGAAATGGAACCGCCACTGCCGCTGGACGCGGTAATAGTATAGTTCATTATACCAGCTACGGTAACTGTGGCAGTAGGAGGTGGTGGAGGTGGTGGGGTTGTACACTCTATAACAGTAAAGAGCTCTGTGATGGTAATGCCTTCATCCGGAATATTAAAAGTTGCCTCATAATCTCCCGGAACCAGGGGTATTGTCCATCCATCGCACCATTCATTGGAATCAATAGTACCTCGATCATCCCATATTTTAACCCCTTCTTCCCGTATCCTAATTCTAAAGATCTCTCCGTTATATTCATCTGCACAAGCCGTTAGTGTCACTTCTTCGCAGGTTTCGGTGTCAACATCCAAGCTGGCAGATTTTTCAGGTTCCTCACCTTCTGCCCAATTTTTGAAATATACATTTACGGTTTTATTTTGATCAAGTTTAACAGTATCAGTGTCTGTTTGTACACCAGTAATCGAAACGGAATTATTAGAGCCACATCTAACTAAAGTTGCTCCAGCAGTGTCAGACTCAATGACGTAAAAATTGACGTCACCGCCTCCTTCATATCCCGTCCAATGCAGGTAAATATCTTTCCCTCCTGCGGTACCCTCACAACTGTCAGAATCTCTTTCAATGAAACCGCTGCCACTGCCATCGTCGCCCCACAATTCAAACTCAACATTACCTGATAAAGTCCCAAATACTGTTTTCTGTACATGTACTGTAAGCTGGGGAGTGCCATTAGGATCAGCTGAAAGTGAACCCAGGGACATACCAAAAATGATCATAGTAATTACCAAAACAAGCGTGCTTAATATTAAGGCTTTTTTCTTCATAATCTACTTCCTCTCTCTTATATAATTTTCTTTATATATATAAAAACCGTCCAATTTCATATGAAATTAGCCGGTTTCGCCATTAGCTCCACTTTCCCTAGCGCCCACTTGCGAGGGTTAAGCTTCGTCGCTACTAATACTTTATTTAATTTTGTTATACTTATATAACATAAGTATAATATACATTCCTGTTTAGTCAACCCTTTTCTTTTACCCTCATTTTTTCCCTTCCCCCTATAACCTCTCCCCATATACTGATATAATCACCCTTATGAAAATAATTAAAATAAAAAACCTGAACGGCCATAACCTGCCGGCCATAAACGCAGCAGGCGAAAGCCTAAACCGGGGACAGGTAATAATCCTCCCTACCTCTACCATATACGGATTAAGCTGCAGATATGACCATTACCAGGCCGTAAAAGAAATCTATAAGCTGAAACAAAGAAGCCAGTCCATGCCCCTTATACTCCTCGTATCCAGCCGGCAGCAACTAAACACTCTTATAGAAAAACCCACCCCAGCAGCCAAAAAACTAATAGATCTCTGCTGGTTTTCTTCTTCTCCCCTTCCAGTAACCCTGATACTTGAAAAAAGAAGCAGCCTGCCCCCATACATAACCGCATCCAGCCCCCATATCGCTATCCGGTACACAGGCTCATATTTTTTACGCAGGCTGATAGATAAAACCGGGCCCATAACCTCAACCAGCGCCACCATCTCCGGCTCCAAAAACTATCCAGATCGGATTGAAAATATACCGGAGAGCATCAGGCAGGGTGTCCCCCTTATAGTACAATCAGGACAGCCACTGGCAGGAAAAGAATCAACTATTATCAATATAACTACCTTGCGCCCTTCACTGGTAAGGGAGGGTGTTGTAAAATATGAACATATAATGAAAATGCTGAAAAATAACTAGAATGGGTATAAAAAACCAACTGAATATAACCTATGTATGCAGCGGCAATACCTGCAGGAGCTATATGGCAGAAGCCATAACCAAGCATCTGCTAAAAACCACCTACCTAAAAAACCAGGATGATCTACTGAATAAGATAAACATCCTGAGCGCAGGAACCTTTACCATCTTGAAATCAGTACCCAAAAGCTCCAAAGATGCCCTGGCCAAAATGGATATACCGGCTGTTGATTCCGATCCTACCCAGATAGGCGGCAACCAGCTCCGGTACTCTGACCTGGTACTCACCATGGCCGACAGCCACCGGAGCAATATAATTAAAAATTACAGAAACATTGACCAAGAAAAAATATTTACCCTGCTGGAAATGGCCAATATAATACTGTACCTGGAATCAGAGAAGATATACCGTAGAAAACCCAAACATGATATGCAGCCCAAACCGACAAAAACCCTTCAGGATTTAAAAAATAAAATCCATGTATTAAAGAACATAAACCGCGAAGTACTGCTTACCACCAACAAGCTGGACATACAGGATCCGTTCGGCCGGTCCTCAGCCACCTACTTACAGGTTGCAAAAAAAATAAAGGATAATATAATTATTGTTTTTAACTACCTGTTTGACACCAAAATAAACAGAGAGGAACAAAAAGATTGAATATAATTATTGGCTCCGATCATGCGGGAATAGAGCACAAAGCCTATCTTGCAGATATTGCCTCCCGCCTGGGCCATAAGGTTACCGATCTTGGCACCTATGATAAGCAGAGCGTAGACTATCCCGATATTGCTTTCCAGGTTGCCTGCAATATACTTAACAGCAAGACAGAAATAGGAATACTTATCTGCGGGACAGGCATAGGCATGAGCCTGGCCGCCAATAAAGTCAGGGGCATCAGGGCAGCAGTATGCTGGAACCAGGAGACCGCCCGGCTGGCCCGCCAGCACAATAATGCCAATATATTGTGCCTGGGAGCCAGGATACTGGACCAAGAGTCTTGTAAAATAATAATGGAAGCTTTTCTGGCCAACGCTTCCAGCAGCCAGGACCGGCATGCCAGAAGAGTTGAAAAAATAATGAATATTGAAGAAAGGACTTGTACCGGTGAATAACAACAACCATACCTTAAACCAACAGGCAGACCAGGAAATCAGGACTATAATAGCTAATGAATTAAAACGGCAGCAATCAAAGCTTTTGCTTATAGCTTCCGAAAACTTTACTTCCCAGGAAGTCATAAGGACCATGGGTTCAGTGCTGACCAATAAATATGCGGAAGGCTACCCCCGGAAAAGATATTACGGAGGGTGTGAATTTGTAGACCAGGCAGAACAGCTGGCCATAGATAGGGCCAAACAGCTGTTTGGCACCGATTATGTAAATGTACAGCCCCATAGCGGGGTTAACGCCAACACCGCAGTATTTTTATCCATACTCGACCCCGGTGACAGAATTCTAAGCATGAGCCTGGCCGATGGCGGGCACCTATCCCACGGCCAGAGTCACAACATTTCAGGTAAATACTTTGATATATATAATTACAGGCTGGACCCGGAAACCGAACTTATAGACTACGACCAGGTAATGGAGATCGCAAAAAAAGTAAAGCCCAAATTAATAATCTGCGGGGCCAGCTCCTATTCAAGGACCATAGACTTTAAAAAGTTCAGAGAAATCGCCGATGAAGTAGGGGCTTACCTCATGGCAGACATAGCCCACATAGCAGGACTGATAGTGGGCGGAGTACATCCAACCTCAGTAGGTCTGGCTGACTTTACCACCGGTACCACCCATAAAACCCTGAGGGGACCACGGGGAGGAATGCTGATGGCTGACCAAAAATATGCAGCCAAGCTTAATTCTGCTGTTTTCCCCGGTATCCAGGGAGGGCCCCTGATGCATGTGATAGCTGCCAAGGCAGTATGCTTCAGGGAAGCATTGTCTGATTCCTTCAAGCAATATGCACAAAATATTGTTGATAACTGCAAAATCCTGTGCCAGCACCTCCAGGATGAGGGCTTCAGGATAGTGTCCGGAGGTACCGATAACCACCTGTTTTTGGTAGACCTTTCAAACAAGGATATCACCGGCTTTGACGCTACCGGTGCCCTGGGATCATGCGGCATAGTTATCAACAAGAATCTTATTCCCTATGATAAGAAAAGCCCGGTTATAACCAGCGGCATAAGGGTTGGGACCGCAGCAGTTACCACCCAGGGAATGGGAGCAGAGCAGATGCACCAGATTGGGGATATAATATCCTATATCCTTCACAATATAGATGACCAGGCCAGGCTGAAAGATGCTAAGAAGAAGGTAGATGATCTAGTTGCCGGGTTTCCTATCTATCAGAATTTTTAATAGAAGCCGATAAGATACTTTATAAATATGCCCAGATTGGACACAGTTAAGGCTATTATGGTAGCAGGCACTGCCAGTTTTAACCATTTGCCCCAGCCAATAGAAAGGCCTCTTTTCTCCAGAGAGGCATATGCCACTACATTAGCCGATGCCCCGATAGGGGTAAAATTTCCGCCTATGTCTGCTCCCAGGGATACCGCCCACACCAGAATGGACAGGGCTGGAACCCCGGCAAATTTTACCATATTTTCCAGGACATAGGACATGGATAGAGCAAAGGGAACATTATCAATTACACCACTTAACAGTCCTGACCCCCAAACCAGGGTAGCCAGTAATCCCAGATCTTTTCCACTGAATACATTTACAAGGGTATTGGCGATATTTTCAATAACCCCAGTAGCCTCCAGGCCTCCCACCACTATAAACAGACCCATAAAGAACAAAATTATGTCATAGTCAACCTTTTCTATAACCCTTTCCGCCTTGGATCCCAAAGCTATAAGCATGACAAAGGCAGGTATCATGGCCGCCAGGGGTACAGTCAGGGGAATATTTAAGTATTTCTCTATGTAGGTATGGGTTATTAAAAAGAAGATGACGGTAAAGAAAGCCGCCAGGGATATCTTCAGCTGACTCATATCCTCTATGGCCTCCCGGGGATCCATCTGCGCTATCTCACTTATGGCTACTTCTTCGGTAGGAACCAGCTCTTTTCTGCTTACCGCATAGCAGAACAGAAGGGTAGCTGCTCCAGCCAGTATGGCTATAGGACCATTATGCACGGCAAAATCATTAAAATAAAAGCCCAATTTTAAACCCAGTATAACATTAGGGGCATCCCCTACTAGTGTGGCAGAACCACCTATATTAGCCATCAGTACCTCTGTAATGATCATAGATGTAGGTTTTATCTTAAGCATCTTGCACAGCTCATAGGTAAGGACAGCAAAGAAAAGCATTACCGTAATTGAATTTATAAAAGCGGAAAGCACCCCGGTAAGAAGGGGGAAGAAAATAAATATCTTGGTAGGCGAATACTTCAAGAGTTTGGCCATCTTTAAGGCCAGAAAATTAAAAAAGCCAGCCTCCGAGAGGGCTGCTATTATAAGAAACATTCCAAATAAAAGTCCCAGGGTTTCCCAGCTGATAAAATCTATAGCCTGGTTGATATTAAAAACGTTAAACAGCAGAAGGGACAGCGCCCCCAGAAAGGCTATCACCGTACGGTTAACCTTTTCTGAAGCTATAGCTATATAGGTTAAAATAAATATTATTACTGCTACTACTGCACTATTCACTTTTCCTCCTATCAGCCAGCAGAAGCCTGCCGGCCCAACCCTATAATGCCACCACTAGGTTCTGGCTAAAAGTATTCTATCTTTTTGATTATAATCTTTTTTTATCTCCACCGAAACCGGATTAATAATATTCCGGCATAAATCCCGGGCTTTATCTGATACCAGCGGATCCACCTCTAATACCAAATAGCCGCAAGAATCAGATAAAAGCGGCTTCACTGCTTCAAATATATGCTCATAAGCCTCACTGCCGGTGGCTCCTCCCACCAGGGCATTGCGGGGCTCATATTCTGTTATCTCCCGATCCAGCTGCTTATAGTTCTCCTCTGAAATATAGGGAGGATTGGATATTACCACATTAATTTTTTGCCTGTATTTTTCTAAGAATTTGCTATCCCCGGGAACCACATCCGCAGTGATAAATTCAATTTTTGTAGCCTTAGACCCCAGTACTGCTTCAGCATTTTCAGTGGCCAGCTCTATAGCCTGGCTGCTGTTATCGGTAGCCACCAGGTTAATATCTATATCCTCGGCAATTTCCTGGGCCAGACTTATGGCTATGGCTCCGCTGCCGGTGCCCACCTCCAGTATGTTTATCTTGCTCGGTTTTAAGTCAGTTATAATCTCCAGGGCCTTATCCACCAGCAACTCGGTTTCGGGCCGGGGTATCAGCACCTGGCTGTTCACCTTAAGGCTGATGTTCCTGAAATGAGCCTGGCCCAGTATATACTGTATGGGGACATGGTCCAGCCTCTTGAGTATAAGTTTTTTAAACTGCTTGAGTTCCGGTTCTGAAAGCTGGTAGTCATAATTTAGGTACAGCTTCATCCGGGAAAGATTCAGTACCGAACTTAGAAGAAGTTCGGCAGAAAGCCGGGGCTGGGAAACCTGTTTCTGGGAAAAGTATTCTATCCCCCATTCCAGTAACCTCTTTACAGTCCAGGCCGGCAAGATTATGCCCCTATTTTTTCAATTTTTTTGGCTTCGTCCTCGACCTTAAGAGATTCAATCAGTTCAGACAAATCGCCGTTTAAAACATTATCCAGCTTATAGACAGTCAGGTTTATGCGGTGGTCGGTAATCCTTCCCTGGGGAAAATTGTAGGTCCTGATTCTTTCGCTCCTGTCACCACTGCCTATCTGCAGCCTCCTGTTTTCAGTCTGCTTATCCATCTGCTTCTGTTCTTCTATCTCCCTGATCCGGGTCCTGAGTATCCTGAATGCCTTCTCCTTATTCTGCAGCTGGGACTTCTCATCCTGGCAGCTTACCACTATACCGGTAGGCACATGGGTAAGCCTTACTGCTGAATCAGTAGTATTAACCGACTGGCCTCCGGGGCCGCTGGACCTGTAGACATCTACCCTTACGTCCTGGGGGTCCAGGGTTACCTCTATATCTTCAGCTTCAGCCATAACTGCCACTGTAGCTGTAGAAGTGTGAATCCTTCCTCCCGACTCGGTAACCGGTATTCTCTGTACCCGGTGCACCCCGGATTCATACTTCATGGTTCCGTAAACCTGTTTGCCCTCAACACTGAAAATTATCTCCTTGAAACCGCCAATGCCCAGTGAATTTGAGCTTAATACTTCATGTCTCCAGCCTCTACTGTCAGCATATTTGGTATACATCCTATACAGGTCACCGGCAAAAAGGGCAGCTTCATCTCCGCCTGCTCCCGCCCTGACTTCAATAATTACATTCTTCTGGTCATTGGGATCCTTGGGAGACAGCAGCAATTTGATGTTTTTTTCCAGTTTTTGTTTCTGCTGAAGGTTCTTATTGAGCTCCTCTTCCAGATAAGACTTCATGTCGCTGTCTTCTTCTGTCTGCTGCATTTCTTTGATATCATCTATGGAACTCAGTAGGTTGCGGTATTCTGCAGAAGTTTTGGCCGCCTGTTCCAGTTCAGAAATTTTTTTGCCGTATTCTTTTATCTTTGATGGATCCGAGCTTACTTCCGGATCGCTCATTTTTTTCATCAGCTGCTTGTATTTTTGCTCATAAACTTCCAGTTTCTCTAACAGTTCTGGCATTGTTTATCACTTCCTTTATCTAGACTCTGTTCTGCTTCCAGCACAGTCTTAAAAGATTGTATGGCAACCTCCAGCTGGCTGTCATCCGGTTCTCTGGTGGTCATCCTCTGCAACAGCAGACCGGGATAAAAAATGGCATTGACTATCTTGTTCCGGCTGAATTTGCCCGCCAGTTTTATCAATTCATAGGATATACCGGAAATAACCGGTATAAGCACAATCCTGGAAAGCAGGCGCAGTGCCAGAGGAGGCTTCCCCAGCAGGGCAAATACAAATATAGCCACCACCATCACTATCAGCAGAAAACTGGTCCCGCATCTTACATGCAGCCGGCTGTAATTTCTAACTTTATCCGGAATCAGGTCTGCTCCGCCCTCATATCCCTGGATAGTCTTATGCTCTGCCCCATGATACTGAAACAGCCTTTTTATATCCTTTATGGAAGATATAATGGCAATATAGGCCAGGAAAAATCCTATCCTGATCAAGCCCTCCAGCAGATTGTAAACAAAAGCATTGGGAAAGCTTTCACTGAAAGTCCTGCCAATCAAAGTAGGGAGCACAAAGAATACACCCACTGAAAATATTAAAGCAATAATTATGGATATAACCATCTCTTTTTTGGAAAACTGGATCTCTTCTTCGGTGGCTTCATTCACCGAAAAGCTGATAGCCTTAAAACCCAGAGTCATGGTCTCCACCAGAGTAACAATACCCCTGATAAAAGGCCATCCTAAAAAAGGATATTTCTCCTGCAGGGGACTTGACCTGTAAACAGAGGTAGAAATGGTTTTGTCCGGCCGTCTTACCGCCAGTGCCCAGAAATGGCGGCTTTTCATCATTACTCCCTCTATAACTGCCTGACCCCCTATCTGGCAGTTGTGGTTATGCATCAAAATCACTGGCTTTCGGAGGGTGGCCGCACTGGAACTTGCCCTCCGGGCAGGGGCCACTAAGGCAGTTGGGACCTGCCTTTTCAAACACTACCGGGCTAACTTTCTTAACCATTCTGAGCATGGCAGTAGCCAGTTCCCTTATCTCCCACTGGGCGCGGTTACAGCATCGGACCGTAAAAAAATGAAGCAGTTCCCTGCCGTTCATGGTAACTACAATTTTAGTTTCCGAAGCATTGGGAAGTATATACCTGGCATCTTCTGCCTCAATGCCCATATCCAGCATCTGCTTATACAATTTATGGGTGGATTCGACCATATCCTCAAACAATGCATTGGCCTTGGCATCATCCTGTATACTGAAGGGCACAACATAGTCAAGCCCTTCTTTAAACTTTACATACCTCTGGGACTGCTGGTTATAAGAAGCCAGACGGTGTCTTACCAGCTGATGGGTAAGTGCCCGGGAGACTCCCTCTATGGCGAAAGTAAAACTGATATGTTCGATAGTTGAAAGATGGCCGCTTTTAACTACAAACCTGACCAGCTTGTTAACTTCCTCATCACTTAATTTTTCATCCAGCTCTTCTATCCCTACCGGAGAATAACAAAGTCTGGCGGCAAGAGCGACCATTCTCTCCGGCTGGGGGGTATGCCTTAATAATTTTAATTTCATGAGCCGGCCTTACTTTTTCTTTTTAGTTAATCTCTTCTTAAATCTCTCTACCCTGCCGCCTGAATCTACCAGCTTCTGCTTGCCGGTATAAAATGGGTGGCAGTTAGAGCATATTTCCACTTTTAGCTCTTTCTGGGTTGACCTGGTCTGGAAAGTATTGCCGCAGGAACAGGTAACCTTACAGTCATAATATTGTGGATGTATTCCGCTTTTCATAAAAAACACCTCTTAGTAAATATTCAAATTATTCAAATCAAACATGATAGCATAAAAATGCAACTAAGTCACTAACCTATATGTGGCTAGAAAGTTTTATTATTCTGGAAACTGGCCTTAAGCGCATTTAAGAAATCCTGGTTGGACTTGGTCTTCCTGACATAATCTATCAGCTGTTCTATAGCTACCTCCGGCTCTTTTTCATGTATGATTCTTCTGAGCCTCCATACCTGGGAAGCTTCATCATCGTCCATGAGCAGCTCTTCTTTTCTGGTTCCGGACTTGGTTATGTCAATAGCAGGGAATATCCTCTTATCGGCAAGCATCCTGTCCAGTTTTATCTCCAAGTTTCCGGTACCCTTAAATTCTTCAAAAATTACATCGTCCATACGGCTGCCGGTTTCAATAAGGGCGGTAGCCAGTATGGTCAGGCTTCCGCCATCTTCAATATTTCTGGCCGCCCCGAAGAAACTCTTGGGTGGAAACAGGGCAGTAGAATCTACACCACCGGAAAGAACCCTTCCGCTGGCGGGAATAGACAGGTTGTAAGCCCTGGCCAGCCTGGTAATACTGTCCAGCAGTATCAATACATCCTTACCATGCTCTACCAGCCTTTTGGCTCTCTGCAGCACCAGTTCGGCCACCTGGATATGGTTATCTGACGGCTGGTCAAAAGTAGAAGAAATTACCTCTCCCTTTACCGATCTTTCCATATCGGTAACTTCCTCCGGCCTCTCATCGACCAGCAGTACAATTATATGTACTTCCGGATTATTTACAGAAACACTGTTGGCTATCTCTTTTAGAATAGTAGTCTTTCCTGCCTTGGGAGGAGAAACTATCAATCCCCTCTGTCCCTTTCCTATGGGAGCTATAAGGTCAATTACCCTGGGAGCCAGCCCGCCGGCAGTAGTTTCCAGCCTCATCCTTTCCAGGGGATATATAGGAGTCAGGACTTCAAAAGGAGCCCTCCTCCTTATAAACTCGGGGTCTCCGCCATTAACCTTCTCAATCCTTATAAGGGCATTGTATTTTTCACTATCTTTGGGCGGCCTTACCTGGCCAAACACCTCATCGCCCTGACGCAGTTTGAACCTTCTGATCTGTGACTGGGAAACATAGATATCCTTGGCTCCGGGAAGGTATCCGCTTACCCTCAAAAAACCATAGCCGTCGGCAAGTATATCCAGAATGCCTACCATTCTCTCTTCATATACCTCCAGCTCCTTGGTTCTTCCCTCACTTTTTATAAAAGTCCTTTCAGTGGCTGCTTTTGGTTTTGGTTCTGGTTTGGGTTTTTCTCTGGTTTCTGTTTTCCTGCCATCATCGGATATAGTTTCCAGTATCTTCTCTATCAGTTCATCCTTCTTATATTTTGAAAAACCGCTAATATCAAGCTCTTTAGCCATCTCCCTTAAGCTCAGCAATTTTTTTGAGCTTAACATTTCTTTATTAAATTCATTCATGCTAAAACATACCTCACCTTTCTAAATAAAGTTTTTAGATGTACCTGTATTTATGTAATTTCTTTTAAAATTTGTTTAATTTAAAGTCGTTTAAATAGGATATAATTAGATATTACTTGGGTCAGTGCAAATCTGCACAACTATCACCACTTTTTGAAAAAAAACAGTCAAGGACGAAGAAAGCCCATAAATTAAATATTGGTTAATTTAATTGATAATATATGCAAATAATAAAAAAATCAAGAGTTATTTTCTGTCATGTTATTTTCTGTAAATGCCCCGGTATAATGGGTATAACAATTATACCGGGGCATCAATTAAAGCTATTTTAGTATTTTGGCAGCTTATCCAAGGATTTCTTAATCATTTCATCAGGATATTCATAATCCTCCAGATCGCCTTCCAGATATTTCTGGTAGGAAGTCAGATCGAAATGTCCATGCCCGCTGAAATTGAAGGCAATTACCTTCTCCTCGCCGCTTTCCTTGCAATTTAAGGCCTCGTCTACCGCAGCCTTTATGGCATGTGCGGTCTCCGGCGCCGGTATTATTCCTTCAGTCTTGGCAAACATGAGGGAAGCTTCAAAAACCGGATTCTGGGGATAAGCCACTGCCTCTATAATCTTCTCATTATGCAGCAGGCTTACCTGCGGTGACATACCATGATACCTCAAACCTCCCGAATGTATGGGAGCCGGAACAAAATCATGGCCCAGAGTATACATTTTAACAATAGGAGCCATCTTGGCCGTATCTCCATAATCATAGGCAAATGGGCCCTTGGTTAAGGTAGGGCAGGCAATAGGCTCTACAGCAATAATCCTTATGTCTTTGCCCGCCATCTTATCAGTTACAAAGGGGAAAGCAAATCCTCCGAAATTGCTTCCTCCACCTACACATCCTATAAGGATGTCAGGAGAAAGCCCGGCCTTTTCAAACTGCTTCTTGGTTTCCAGCCCGATAATGGTCTGGTGCATAAGCACATGATTGAGAACGCTGCCCAGAGAATAATGGGTTTTTTCATCCTTTGCCGCATCTTCTACCGCTTCACTGATAGCCATACCCAGACTGCCTGAAGTATTGGGGTCTTCAGCCAGTATCCTTCTGCCGGTTTCAGTATTTTCAGAAGGAGAAGCAAAAACATCTGCACCCCATATCTTCATCATGTATTTACGGTAGGGCTTCTGGTCATAGCTTACCCTTACCATATAAACGATAAGCTCCATATCCAGCATATTGCAGGCAAAAGCCAGAGCGCTTCCCCACTGGCCGGCTCCGGTCTCAGTAGTAAGCCGGTTTATTCCCTCTTTCTTATTGAAATAAGCCTGGGCTACTGCCGTATTGGGCTTATGGCTTCCGGGAGGGCTGACGCTTTCATTCTTGTAGAAAATTTTGGCCGGGGTATCCAGGTACTGTTCCAGCCTTTCTGCCCTTACCAGGGGGGTGGGTCTCCAGATGGAATAGATTTTTAGAAGTTCCTCCGGAATGTCTATAAATCTTTCCATGCTTACCTCCTGTTTAATAAGTTCCATGGGAAACAGCACCGACAGATCCTCGGGGGTAAGCGGTTTACCGGTCTGGGGGTTCAGGGGGGGGTCCAGCGGTTTGGGCAGATCAGGATTAATATTGTACCACTGCCGGGGCATTTCACTTTCTGATAGTATTATTTTTTTATCACTCATGTTTCTCCTTTCTTGGTAAAATAAAAAAACCTCTCATAATCTCTACTGTATGTAGAGACGAGAGGTTGATTCTCGCGGTGCCACTCTACTTCACTTTAAACCTGGTTTAAAGTGCTCTCATCGGGTACATAACCATACCCTATCCTTTGATAACGGAGGAATCCGTCCCGGCTTACTTTCTCTTGATTTTAGCCGGGCGCCTCACAGACCCATTCAGTAACCAGCACTGCAGCCACTTTCTCACCGGCTAGTGGCTCTCTGTATGCCGCTTGGCACTTACTACTTCTGCTCTCAGGCTTTATTGGCGCTATTCAATTTTCAAGGTAAATTGAAATATAGCACAACCAAATTGTTTTGTCTAATATTTTTTTCGCCCCTATTTTATAAGCTCTATAAATCTCTTTACTATATAGGGATCAAACTGGCTGTCTGAACACCGCTTCAGCTCTTCTATAGCCTGCTGCTTGCTCATAGCTCCCTTGTAGGGGCGGTCATTGGTCATGGCATCATAGGCATCTACCACTGCAATGATGCGGGGCAGGAGCGGTATGTTTTCCCCTTTCAGGCCTTCAGGATAACCGGTGCCGTCCCATCTTTCATGATGGTTAAGGATGCCCCTGGCAATATGCTTCAGGTTGGGGCTGGATTCAGCAATCCGATAACCTATCTCGGAGTGGGTTTTCATAATTTTCCACTCTTCGCTGCTCAGTTTACCCGGTTTTAATACAATATTGTCAGGAATGGAGATCTTCCCTATATCATGCAGGGTGGCCAGGAGTATAAGGTGATTAATTTTGTCTTCCGACAGTCTCAGGGTCTTGCCCAGCTTCAGGCTGTATTTTTTCATCCTCCGTACATGTTCTTCGGTCTCATAATCCCTTTCCTTTAAAGCCCTCTCCAGGGAGGTAATTATGGCGCTGTGGGAGCTGGCTTTGTTAAACAGTTTCTTGCCCATCAAGCGATCCTCGGCATCCTTAATAAGGTTAACCTCATCATCATGCCTGGTCTTGGTGGAAACTGCAAAAGATATGGTTATAGGTACCACAAAATCCTGTTCGGCTAACTTTTGGTTAATCCTGGAAATTATAATTTCCGACTGCTCTTTCCCGGTATAGGATAAAAGGATGGCAAAAGAATCCCCTCCCCACCTGGCAATTACTTCACCTTTTCTCAAGGCTGATTTTAATACATGGGAAACAGCCAGAATAATATTGTCTCCTTCGTCCTGGCCAAAGCTGCTGTTTACCAGCTTCAGCCCGTTTATGTCTCCCAGTACCAGGGTTAAGGGATACCTTTTTTGCCTGATTTGCTTCTTAAGCTCCTCCATAAAATAGCTACGGGTATAAAGGGAGGTAAAATTATCATGGAAAGATAAAAATTCTCTCTGCTGTTCGGTTTTTCTGTGTTCGGTTACATCCCTTCCCGAGCCAATTACATACAGAAGGCTGCCCTGGCTGTCCAGCACCCCCTTGTTAATCCAGGATACCCATTTTTTTCTGCCTCCTACATTATGCGGCTGCAGAGAATAGGAGATATAGGGGGGCCTGGTAGCCTGTTTAAAAGCTTCCCTGGCTTCTTTTCTCTGCCGGGGCTCTACATTATCTAAAAAGTTAGTGCCCAGGATTTCTTGTTCACTTTTTCCGTAAAACCTGCAATAGGAGGGGCTGGCATATAGTATCGTTCCCTCAAAATCCAGTTTATCTATAAGCTCGGTCTGGTTATCCACTATAAGGCGGTATTTTTCCCTGCTTTCATTCAGTTTTTTCAATATATCACTTAAATAAGTTACATCCCGGATATAACCTCCTATCATTTTCTGCCCCTCAGATACATCCAGCCCAAATTTCCTGGTCTCATATATGGAACCCCCAATTTTTTCTACGCTGGTAACCACCTTTACACTGTTTAAGGCTTGGATATCGGATTTACGGCAATTTCTGGCAGATTGTCTATCCACAAGCTGAAAATCAGTCTTGCCTGCAACCTCTGAGGCAGGCCTGCTGTAAAACTGGGCCATGACATCATTAACCATCACATACCTGAATTTTGCATCCTTTAGAAATACCATATCCATGGTATTGTTAAAGAAAATATTATAAAGGTTGCTCTTCTTATCCAGTTCTTTTTCCAGCCGATGTCTTTCCAGATAATTGGCTATCCCTTCACTTATCATTTTGAGAAGATAAAGCTGGTAGTTGTTTAAACTCCCGTCTCTGTTTAAAAAATCAAACCTTATAAACCCAAAAGCCTGATTGTTTACCGCCAGCGGTAAGGTCAGAAATGATTTGACCTGGTGGCGCTTCAGCAATTTTTTTTCCGGCTCTGCAGATTGGGGCAGGTTATTGATGTCCTGCTCATAAATGGACTCCAGATTATTGATCTTATTAAACCACCACTGGTAACGGCGGGTATCCATATTTTTCGGTTTATCATCCTTTATGCCCCAGCTAAAACTCTTTACAAACTTCTTTCCGTCCTGGTCCAGCAGATAAACCAGGCTCCGGTCAATGCCCGTATACTGGTCCAGCAGCCGGAGCACCCTGGTCAACCTTGACCCCAGATCCTGGCGGCCGGAAGCAATAAATTCATTGGACAGCCTGGTTACCATTTTTTCAAAACCAAGCTGATAATATACCTGCTCCCTTTCCTCTCCGGTAAATTCAGGCTCCAGTATAGTGGCGCTGAAATTAGTACTGCCACTTATGGTTCCCAGGTTTATCAGAACTTTTTCTTCCTCCTGGCTCACTGCCATATTGCAGGTGATGGTCTCATTTTGGTCCGAGGCGCCCAAGTGGTCTAAAATATCTGAGAGCACCAGAGCGCAGTTTTCCTCAAACAATTTAAAAAAACTTAAAGTTTTATGGTTATGGTTAAAATCCCTCTTCCATTTTTTACAGGCAGCTTTGCTGGCAAAAAGTATTTCTCCGGCGGGATTTATTACAAACAGGGGGTAGACCAGGGAATCGGTGATTTTCTTAAAATCCTTCATGCAATGTATAAATATTATAATTAATTATTATTACAAAATTTATAATAACTAATTATTAATTATTTGTCTACTATTTATATGATTGATTATATAAAGAAAAATTTTTATAAACCTGTAAAACAATAATGGCCTGGCGGTTAAAAACCACCAAGCCAGGCCGCCTGTTATACTATTATTATATCAAAACATCTGTTCTACCGGTAGACATATCCTTCCAGCACATTACTGCCGTAAATCCGCTCATAAAGGCCGCTGACATAATAACCTAACACCATGTCCCATAGAGAAAACTGCTGTCTGCCGGTTATTACCGGCTCCCCTTCTATACCTCCCAGGCTGGCAGCTGTGTCTATGGCATCCTTGTAATTTCCCAGCTGGTCTATGAGACCCAGATCTAAAGCTTCGGTTCCTATATAGGTCCAGCCGGTAGCCAGCTGCCTGACCTCCTCTGTCTCCATGCCCCTGCTTTCTGCCACATCCTGTATAAACTGGTTATAAATTTGTTTGGTCTGCTGTTCTAAAAGCTGTTTCTCCTCTGCAGTCATATCCCTGCTGGAACTGCCGATATCCTTATACTTTCCCTGCTTGATAGTGGTATATTCTACCCCCAGCTTATCATAGAGCCCTTCCAGGTTGGCTACCTGCAGAATCACTCCGATACTTCCCACCGACGAAGAACGGTTAGCCACAATATGGTCGGCTGCGCAGGCAATGTAATAAGCGCCAGAAGCGCAGGTATCGGCAACCGATACTACTACCGGCTTGGAAGCCCGCTTTATTTCTTCATAGATTTCCTGGGAAGCGGCGGGGCTGCCCCCGGGACTGTTGATCCTTAACAGTATAGCCCTGATAGCCCTGTCTCTCTCCGCTGCCTCCAGCTGGGATATTATCTGTTCGGGAGTAGTGGTCTGCCCGCTTAGCAGGCTGGCCTGGGAGGTAGCGGATATAACCCCGTCTATCCTGATCTGGTATATATTTGCCCCTCCGCTATAGCCTGATGAAAAACTTGAAGACAATAATCCCAGGATAAAGCAGCCGCCACAAAAAAGAAACAGAACCAGAAGACTGCCAATAACTATGCCCGCTATTTTACCTGTACTCATCTTTGCCATAATATTTTAATCCCTATCAAATTAAATTTATTTTAACAAATTATCTAATAATTATCTTCTCCGGCTAAAACTTCCCTGCTGGAAGTTTCTTTAACCCCTGCACTGCCTAAATATTGCCCCCGGTAATCAATAGTACATACTGCCATTAAAATCTATGCTGGTCCGGATTAGGTTAAAGCCCTCAAATTCCAGGCCTTCTGCCAACCGGATGTTCCGGTGAAAAAAGGCAACTACCGACGGCCCCGAACCGCTTATGGCAGCAGGAATACCATAATCATCAAGGAGCCGGTTAACCAGCTCCATGGAGCGGGGATAAATGCCTGAACGGTAAGGCTGGTGAATCCTGTCTTTGATAAAAATTGCAGCCCGCTCCAGATCCCCTTTCTTGAGAGCTTCGGTTAACAGGCAGAAATTGGCAATATTGTCAGTAGCATCAGCTACCGGAATTTTTTGCGGTATAAGGTGCCTGGCTTTTTCGGTTACTACCCCGGACCGGGGTACAAACAAAAGAATTTCAAGCTGGGGGCATACAGCAACCTTCTGGTAATGATACCGGCCCTTATCCCGGTAACAAACCACCATCCCTCCCCCCAGAGCTGCTGCCACATTATCAGGATGATGTTCCAGGGCCTGGGCTATATCCAGCCTGCTGCCGGCATCCAGTCCCAGGCGGTATGCCCGGTCCGTTATCATTATTGCCCCCACTATCTCAGCAGCGCTGCTCCCCAACCCTGCACCGGGGATAATATCCTGCTCAAAATCTATTGCCAGCCCCTTCTCCAGACTATGGCCGCATGTTTTGAGGGTATGCTTTATGGCTTTAACCATCAGGCTGCCTTCAACAGCAGCTGGCTGGCCCCGCCTTAAATCTCTCACTTCAAATCCAGCCTTAAAACCAGCAACCCGGTACCGGTTAAAAATGTTTAAAGCTATAGCCGCCCGGTCAAAACCCGGCCCCAGATTGGCAGAGCTGGCGCAGGCCCTAACCGAAAACAGATACTTTTTATTCATTTTTTTTACCTATAAGTAAATCCATAAGCTTATGGCCTTCATCTATATGCATGCCGTATTCGGCAGGCCAAAATTCATCATAGGAAGCGCCGGATTCACCTGTTTTTTCCTGATGGTTATATATCAGGAAAGGAACCGGCTCGGCGGTATGGGTCCGCAAAGCTATGGGTGTGGGATGATCGGGTAAAACCATAATCTTGAAATCTTTCCTGCTTGAATCAAGCCAGCTGTAAATCGGCCCTATCACCCGCTCATCTATTCGTTCTATAGCTTCTATCTTGCCCTGGAAGTCTCCCTGGTGCCCGCATTCATCCGGAGCTTCGATATGTACATATACAAAATCGGTTTTTTTAAGCTGGTCTACGGCTGCCTTGGCCTTGCCTTCAAAATTGGTATGTAAATTGCCGGTGGCTCCCTGAACCTCTACCGGCTCAAGCCCGGCACATATTCCTATTCCCTTAACCAAATCCACCGCAGATATAACTGCGCCCTGCAACCCGTATTTGTCATAAAAAGAATCCAGCCTGGGTTTTGTGCCTTGTCCCCATATCCAGATAGAATTAGCCGGCTTCTTGCCTTCAGACTGCCTGGCCATATTTATAGGATGGCTGCTTAAAAATTCTACACTCTTTTCCATCATGGATAGGACCAGGTCCGCTGACTGGCCCCGGGGCAAATAACCGGTCACTTCCTTTCCCAGTATATCATGGGGAGGAGTGCACTCTATATCCACCGGCCCCTGGTCCCACACTATTATATGCCGGTAGCTAACCCCCGGATAAAGCCTGATGCCGTCGCTTTCCAGCTCTGCAGCCAGGTCAGCTATAAGTTTTCTGGATTCCGCGGTAGTTATTTCTCCTGCGCTGTGATCTATCATCTGCCTTTTAGAATAACTTTCTGCCTGGCCCAATGTAACCAGATTACAGCGGAAAGTAATTTGGTCCTGGCCCAGGTCTATACCCATGCTGGCTGCTTCCAGGGGGGATCTTCCGGTATGGTAAACTAAAGGATCATAGCCCATTACCGAAAGGTTGGCAATATCGCTGCCGGGAGCCTTACCCCGGGGTACCGTCCGAACCATGCCCAGCAGGCTCCTCTTGGCCAGATAATCAATATTAACCTTTCTGGCTGCCTGCAGACAGGTTTTACCCTGCAGCTGCTTTAAGGGATAACCGGCGGCTCCATCCATCAATATGACTGCATATTTCATTATCCACCCTCAATACCCAGCAGCTTTGAAATCTGTTGCTTTATCTGGTCTCTGCTGCAAACCTGTTTATGCCTTATGGGCAGCTGGCCCAGCTGTTTCAAGCTTTCAGGCACAGGTACCCCGGTAACTTCCGACAGTCTGCCAATAAGCTCCAGCTCATCGGCAGCTTCCGCTTTTTCTCCAATAGCTTCAAGCACCGCTGCCGGGAACTTGAAAGGGCTGGCAGTAGATACAATAACATTCTTTCTTCGGTCCCCGCCCCTGGCCATATATTTCAGGCATACATCAAAACCTACTGCAGTATGGGTATCTATAAGGTAACCCAGATTATTATAGGCCCTGGCGATAGCCTGCCTGGTTTCTTCTTCGGTAGCAAAACCGGGATAAAAATCAGAAAGCCCCTCTTTCATCTTTGCGGTTATGGTATAGCTTCCGCTTTTACCCAGGCTGTCCATAAGCCCTGCCACCAGCCTGTAGTCGGCTACGCTTATATGGTAAAGGAGCCTTTCCAGATTACTGGAAACCAGTATGTCCATGGAAGGAGAAGAGGTAAGCATAAGCTTACGGTTACTGTCATAGGTACCGGTATTTATAAAATCATAGAGTACATTATTTATATTGGAAGCACATATGAGCCTGCCTATGGGCACCCCTGACCTTCTGGCATAATAGGCAGCCAGTATATTGCCAAAATTTCCGGTGGGAACACATACATTAAAGTCTTCTTCCGGTCCGATATCACCATTGGTTAGCAGTTTCAGGTAAGAGTAAAGGTAATAAACCACCTGGGGAATAAGCCTGCCGATATTAATGGAATTGGCAGAAGAAAAAGAAAAACCGTTCTGGCAGGCCAGCTTGCTGAATCCAGCATCACTAAAAACCTCTTTTACTCCCCTCTGGGCATCATCAAAATTGCCCTGGATAGCCACCACATGGGTATTGGACCCCTTCTGGGTTATCATCTGCAGCTCCTGGATTCTGCTAACCCCGCTACGGGGATAAAAAACAATGATCCTGGTCCCCGGAACATCTGCAAACCCTTCCAAAGCAGCCTTTCCAGTATCCCCGGAAGTAGCGGTAAGGATAACCATTTCTTCTTTTCTGCCCTGTTTGTCCCGGGCCAGTTTAACCAGGTGGGGCAACACTGAAAGAGCCATATCCTTGAAAGCCAGGGTGGGGCCGTGGAACAGTTCCAGGAAATAATAATCTCCCTTTTTTACCAGTGGGGCAAAATCAGGATGGTCAAATTTTTCATCATAGGCAGCTTCTGTCACCGACTCAATTTCAGCAGTACTGAAATCACTGAAAAAGGCACCCATAACCTCAGCGGCCACCTGGCGGTAATCAAGTTTGGCCAGACGGTTAAGGCTGCCCGTAAACCGGGGAAAGCGGTCAGGCACATACAGGCCCCCGTCTGGAGCAATACCCCTTAGTATGGCCTGGATACAGCTAACCGGCTCTCCGCCCCGGGTACTCCTGTAGCCAATACCCTTTTTCATCAGCTTAGATCCTCTACCCTGATTACATTTAATACCTTATTCACCACATCCAGGTTGGACACCTGGCTTATGGACTTATAAAGGTTTTTGTTTAACACTTCATGGGTAATAAATATAAGCCGGGCGGTATGCTGCTTATCCGACTGCTTCTGTATCATGGATTTAATGCTTACCGAATTATCCCCGAACACCCGGGCGATCTTGGCCAGCACGCCAGGCCTGTCCTCTACATCAACCAGCAGATAAAACTTGCTGATATCATCATCAATAGGCTTTATCTTCTTCTCTTCAAAACAGCTGCAGCCATAAATCGGGCCTTTATTTTCCCGGTCCAGGTTTCGGGCTATCTTTATAATATCCCCCACTACCGAGCTGGCAGTAGGCCTGTCACCAGCGCCTCTTCCATAGCTCATTATCTCCCCCACATAATTGCCGTACACATATACCGCATTATAGGTATCTTCTATGGAGGCCAGTATATGGTTTGCCGGAATCAATGCCGGGTGCACCTTGGCGCTTATCCTGCCCTCTTTTTCTTCACCTATGGCCAGCAGCTTTATCCTGTAGCCCATTTCCTCCGCGTTCCGTATATCATCTATGGTGATGGAAGTAATTCCTTCCCGGTAGACATCATCCATAACTACCCTGGAATTAAAGGCTATTGAAGACAGGATAGCCAGCTTGCAGGCTGCATCGTAACCCTCTATATCCGCAGAGGGATTGGCCTTTTCAGCATAACCCAGGTCCTGGGCCATCTTCAGAGCATCGGCAAAAGACAGGCCCTCCTTCTCCATCCTGGTGAGTATATAATTGGTGGTTCCGTTTACCACCCCCACAATCTTGTGGATATTATTGGAAGCAAGGGAAGATTTCATGGGCCCGATAATAGGTATTCCGCCACCAACACTGGCTTCAAACAGTATATCCACATTAGAGGACTGGGCCATCTCATAAAGTTTCTTTCCCTTATTGGCAATCAAATCCTTGTTGGCGGTTACCACATATTTTCCCCCGCTAAGGGCCTTGGAAACAAAATCATAGGCAGGCACAATGCCCCCTATCAGCTCCACCACGATATCAATACTGTCATCCTGCAGTATATCATTGGCATCGGTGGAAACCTTGACCGAAGATAAGCCGGGGATATCCTTAAGCTTATTTCTGTCCTTTTCTGCTATCCGTACTACATTCAGCCTTTTGCCAATTTTTTTAGCTATATATTCAGCCTGGTTGGTTATCAGTGAATAAACCCCGCTGGCAATGTAGCCAAAACCTATCATTCCTATATTAACCGGCTGCCAATCATTATTTTTCATAAAGCTCCTTATTATGTGCTACCAAATCCTGGTAAGACTGCCTTTCAATCCAGGGCCAGCTCTGGCCGTCTTCTACCGCCACCACCGCACTTTTGGTCTGTCCGTTGTAATTGCTGGCCATAGAATAACAATATGCACCGGTGGCTGTAATTGCAATTAAATCACCTTTATTTATAATTGGCAAATCAATGCCTTCTATCAGTATATCACCGCTCTCGCAGTGTTTGCCCACTATGGTATAGGTAGCGGAAGGAAACCTGTCGTTCATCCGTTCTGCCAGGAAAGCATCATATCTGGCCTGGTAGAGAATGGGCCTTATATTATCCGACATCCCCCCGTCAACCGAGATATAGTTCTTTACATGGGGAATATGCTTAATAGTTCCCGCCTCATACAGGGTAATCCCGGCATTGCCCACTATGGATCTCCCCGGTTCCAGATATATTTTCTTCAATTTTACCCCATGTCTGGCTCCATACCTGCTTACTGCATTATGCACCAAATCGGCAAATTCGCTTATTGCCGGAGGCTTGTCCTGACGGGTGTAGCTTATTCCCAGGCCTCCCCCGATATTTAACTCTGCTATACCGGCACCCATAGTGGTGTTTACAGAATGTATAAACTTAAGCATTACATCTATAAGCTTTTCATAGCTGGATAGATTAAAGATCTGGGATCCGATATGGCTGTGCAATCCTACCAGATTAAGGCTGCCGTACTCCAGAGCCTTCTTAACCGCCTGGCTGGCAATAGACTTATGGATGCCAAAACCAAACTTGGATTCAATTTTTCCGGTCTGAATATATTCATGGGTAGAGGCTTTGATGCCCGGAGTTATCCTTAAGAAGATATCCTGTTTTTTCTGCTGTTTATCGGCCAGACTGGCCAGCTGCTCCAGTTCATCCAGGTTATCTACTACAAACGTCCCCACATTACTTTCCAGCCCGTACTGTATCTCCTGCAAAGATTTGTTATTACCGTGAAAATAAATCCTGGCCGGATCAAAACCGCTTTCCAGAGCTACAAAAAGCTCTCCTCCCGTAGACACATCAATGCTGAGTCCCTGTTCAGCTATAAGCTGGCATATGGCAATACTGCTAAAAGCCTTGGAAG
This sequence comes from Actinomycetes bacterium, assembly GCA_022396035.1. Classification (NCBI taxonomy): domain Bacteria; kingdom Bacillati; phylum Actinomycetota; class Actinomycetes; species Actinomycetes bacterium. The sequence continues at coordinate 29,956 of JAIOXO010000003.1, forward strand.
CATAAATAATCTCTGACTCCAAGTCATCAAAATCAAAGCTGGACCTGTACTGAGAACATTGCTCCTTTATAGTAGCCACATCCATAATATAGACAGGGGTGCCATATTTTTCCTGCAGGCTTTTTGCGCTGCAGCCTGCTATATGCAGCATTCCTGTATCATCTACAGTACTGGTTATAGGTAACAACATAAAATACCGCCCTTGTTTAAATTATTACATTTTAGATGGCGCGCTGATGCCCAGCATATCCAGTCCATTTACCAGTACCTGCTTGGTTAAAAGCACCAGTGCCAGCCTCCGGGTATTAATCTTTTCACCCTCCATAATCCGGTAATGGTTATAAAAGTAGTGAAAATCGGAAGCCAGACCATAAAGGTACTGGGTTAGAAAATAAGGGGCATTATTTACGCACCCGTTATATACTTCATCCGGAAAAAATATCAGTTTTTTGGCAATTTCCCTCTCGGTTTCCGAGCTGAAATCAATCATACCGCTGTCTATATCTTCCATTGACAGCTCCCTGCCTACCTTATCCAGTATGCTTTCTATCCTGGCATGGGCATACTGCACATAAAAAACCGGATTCTGATTGGATTTCTGCTTGGCCAGATCTATATCAAAATCCATAGGGGTATCAAATGAATTGGCAGCAAAAAAGTACCTCACCGCATCCCTGCCCACTTCATCTATAAGGTCGGAAAGGGTATAAACCTTGCCCTTGCGCCTGGACATCTTAACCGGTTTTCCGCTCTTAACCAATCTTACCAGCTGCCCGATAATGATATTGAGCTCTGCCTTCTGTAGCCCCAGCGCCCGGGCTGTAGCCTTCAGCCGGTCCACATATCCATGATGATCGGCTCCCAGTATATAGAATAAACGGTCAAACCCGCGTTCCGCCTTGTTCATAAGGTACATGATATCCGAAGCAAAATAGGTGGGCTGCCCTTCCTTCCTCACAATGACCCGGTCCTTTTCATCGCCATAGTCGCTGGACCTGAACCACAATGCGCCCTCGCTGCTGTAAGCCAGATCTTTTTTTTCTAATTTATCTATAACCTTCTCAAAATTTTTGTCCTGGTACAGACTGCTTTCCTTAAACCATACATCAAAATCTACCCCCATGCTGGAAAGAGTATCCCTGATGGCGCCCACCATGGCATCCACCGCCGACTTTTCCAGGTCTTTAATATCTTCCAGAAACCGGCTTCCCTGCTTCTCAATAATGGATTCTACCACCCTGAGTACCGCCTCGCGGGGATAACCATCTTCAGGATAAACACACTCCTGCCCAAAATGGCTGCGGTACAGACTGACTGCACACTGCCCAAATTTCTGTATCTGGGTACCATAATCATTTACATAGTATTCCCTGGTTACCTGGTATCCGTTAGCTGCATAGAGCCGGGCCAGCACATCCCCCAGAACCCCCCACCTGCCGTGGCCGATGTGAAGGTTCCCGGTAGGGTTGGAGCTTACATATTCAATATTTACCTTTACCGAATCTCCCTCCCGGTTTCGTCCATAATCGCCGGTCAGCCTGCCGATATCTGCCAGCCTGGATTTTATAAACTCATCCTTAAGCCTGAAATTTATAAAGCCCGGCTTGACCACCTCCATATTTTCTGCCTGTTCCCATACCGGCTCCAGCTGTTCAATCATCTGATCGGCTATAAGCATCGGGTTTTTTCTTAAAGGTTTGGCCAGCACCATGGCTGCATTGGTAAACAGGTCCCCGAATTTTCTATTCTTGGGAACACCTATGGTTACCGAATCCAGTACCTCTTCGGTGCCTTCAGCTTCCATTTGTCCTATATAACGGGAAAGCCGTGAGGACAAATCCTTTATAATCAATGCTTCTCCTTCCTGGAGCCGATGACCGGACTTGAACCGGTAGCCTGCTCATTACGAATGAGCTGCTCTGCCAATTGAGCTACATCGGCAAATTGTTTAATCTTCAGTGCGGTCTCCGCTGTAAGGTGCTTTGCCTATAATCGTAATCTGGTCCAGGGGAACCGTTTTACGGTTATTATTATCCATCTCTACAATAACCGAGTCCTTCAGGGGCTCATAGCCACAGATGTAGCCTTCCTTCTGTTCCACCATTACCCTGGTTCCCCTCTCGGGAGCATTATCCATAAATTTTTCATAATCTTCATACTCGTATTTAAGGCAGCACATCAGCCTGCCGCAAATACCGGAAATCTTCAAGGGATTAAGGGGCAGGTTCTGGTCCTTGGCCATCTTGATGGATATGGAATCAAAATCGGACAGGAAACTCTTGCAGCAGAGTTTCCTTCCGCAGGGCCCCAGCCCCCCGATTATTTTGGCTTCATCCCTTACCCCGATCTGCCTTAGCTCTATACGCATCTTAAAGGTAGAGGCCAGTTCCTTTACCATATCCCTGAAATCCACCCTCTTCTCCGAGGTAAAATAGAAGATCATCTTGCTTTTATCAAACATCACGTGAACATCCACCAGCTTCATGGGCAGTTTGTACTTGGAGGCCAGCTGCTCAAATTTTTTATTGCCTTCCGCCTCCTTGTTCTTATTTATTTCATCCACGGAAAGATCGTAATGGGTGGCCTTCCTTATAACCTTGGTCAGGGGCTCGGGAAAGCCTTCCTCGTCTATATCCTGGGGAGGGCTGGCTACCTCTCCTATTTCTATGGAATCATCAACATGGCAAATTACTTTATCCCCTACTTCCACACATATGCTGTTGCAGTCATAATAATGTATCCTGCCGTTTTCCCTAAATATTATGCCTATACATGGCTTCATTTGTTATCACCTCTTAATGCCTTTCTCAGGCTTAGAAATATACTGTCCAAAACCAGCTCGCAATTAATGGAGCGGTTCAAATAGTACCGGTTTTCCTCTATGTTTTCCAGTATGCCCAGAATATCATCCACACTGCCACCCATAAGACTGGAATCCAGAAAAGAATAATTTTTCCCATAATGCAGTGCATTGCTGCCGGCACCCAGCATAACTGCCACCATGTCTTCCAGCCAGGCCACTATTATATCAAAAACCTTTTCCATGCCCAACCGGTTAAACCGGGCTGCCTTTCTTTTTATAAGGTTTTTGTCCGGGCTGTCCTGGTCCTGTTCATCTTTCGCCTGCTGTTTTAGCTTTTGCTTAAGCTCCTGAGCTGAACTGTCCAGCATGTCACCTATCTGTTTGCCCAGGCCCAGAATGGTCTTGAGATCCCCCTGTATTATTTTCTTCATACCCGCATGAATAATCTCCTCCAGCTCTTCCACCTGCACCTGTTGGCTGTCTTCATCTGTAAATGACCATTCAAACTGCAGGCACCTGGACTGAATGGTTGCCAGCAGCCTTCCCGGCTGCGGCGACAGGAGGATAAATACGCAGTCCGGTCCCGGAGGATCCTCCAGGGTTTTTAGAAACTTATTGGAGGCTTCATCATTTAATCTCTCTGCCTCCCTGACTATTACCACCTTCTTCTGGCCGTCAAAGGGAGTCAGGCTGCAATAATCCTGTATCTGCTTTATCTTGTCCACGGTAAGTATGTTGCCGTCAGCTTCCACTACCAGCAGATTGGAATGAATGCCCTTTAAGGTATTTCTGCAAACCTGGCAGTGGCCGCAACCACCCTTGCTGCAGTTAATGCTGGCAGCAAAAGCCAGAGCCAGGGGGTAAAGATTGCTGCCGGCCCCCCAGAAAAGGAAGGCGTGGGGCAGTTTGCCCCCTATCATCGAATCCAGCAGCCTTAAGTTAAGCTGGTTTCTGGCCGAACTGTCCAAATAATTTAAATTATCCAACAATTTCATCTAACTTTTCCCTGACCAGTTCGAAAACCTCATCTACGCTCCTGGTTCCGTCTATGACTGTAAAACGGTTCCTGAACTGGACCGCCATCTCCAGATAACCCTCATGTACCTGCTGCTTGAAATCATCTTTCTGTGACTCCAGGCGGTCCTGCCTAGACCCTCTTTCCTTTTTCCTTGCCTCCGAATGGGACATATCCACGGTCAGCAGAAAAGTCAGGTCAGGCACCAGGCCTCCGGTAGCCCACAGGCTCAGCTCCAGTATCTCGTCCGCGCCCAGTCCCCTGGCAAATCCCTGATAGGCCACCGATGAATCAAAAAACCGGTCACACAGCACTATTTTTTTCTCACTTAAAGCCGGCTTTATAACCTGGGATACCAGCTGGGCCCTGGAAGCTAAAAATAAGCATATCTCGGTCTTATCACACATACCGTCATTATCCCGGTCCAGAAGAATCTTGCGGATTTTATCCCCTATAGGAGTGCCTCCGGGCTCAAAAGTAGATACCACCTCAAAACCCCTGGACTGAAGGTATTTTTCGGCCATGTTTATCTGGGTGCTCTTGCCGGAGCCGTCCAGGCCCTCAAATGTTATAAACCAACCCTTGTCTTTATCTTTCATGATGAAAACATTTTAACACGGATAAGAGCTTAAATCACAGAACACCCTATTTTTTAGCCTTGTTTTCAGAGTAAAGCCTGGCCTGGTACATAAAGGCTTCCAGCCTGGTTTCGGTAGTGCCCTGTTCCAGGCCGTCAAATGAAAGGTTAAGCCAGGGTACCTTGTATTTTTCCCTTATCCTTTTGGAAGTAGCAGTAACTATGGTTCCAGGCATGCAGGTAAAAGGCATCACATTTATGATGCCGTCATAACCCTGTTCAATCCAGTTTACCGATTTACCCACGCTCAAGGCCGCTTCCCCGAACCATTTAATAATATAGGGCTCGGCAGCGTCCCAGGTATGGTAAATATCATGATCATCGGTACCCCTTACAAAGCCCTCCACCGGCCGGGCCAGTTTTTTAAGGTAAGAGGCTATTATCCGGTTATTTGCCCGGTTAAGCATATAAAATCGTATGGTCTTAACATAATCGCCCACCAGCGAAGATAAGCCTCCATTGGTCCTGCCTACATTGGCGTTAAGGCCCAGCGACCCCAGAATCTTGTACTTAAGGTCAGCCTGCTTGACCGAATTGTCCAGCCTGCTGGTGGCAGTGGTATGGCTGGGCCATTCAGAAATAGTGGGTATATCCACCTCTCCTCCCAGCTGTTCCACCTTATCTATAATTTCATTATTGCTGTAGGGATGGTTTCTTACATAGATCTCTCCCACTATCCCGATTAAGGGCTTATGCACTTTATCCACCTCTACCGCTTCATACTCTTTTCTAGCTTCATATAATACATCTACCAATTTATTAAACAGCGCTTTATGCTCTTCCTGTTCCAGCAGCATTATAATCTGCTGCAGGTAACGGTCATATATGGCCGATGCCTGGCCGGCATTCTTTTCATATGGCCTTATCTTTCTGGCCATCTTGTCCAGGTTATCCATGGTAAATATCCCCTGCATGGCCCGGCCCAGAAGCCTTAACCCCCGCACATTATCCATATCGTATTCCTCATAGAACCGGGAGCTTTCCGGGGCCCCGGGAGATACTATGGGCACTCCCTTATAACCCTGCTCTGAAATTATTATCCTCTGCAGCTGGTTGTACTGGCCGAATCTGCAGGGCCCGTAGGTTAAGGGCATAAGGAACGCGCATTTATCCGGATCATTGTATTTTAAAGTTTTAAGTATATCCCCGGTAGTGATGATAAAGGGGTAGCACTCCTTGCCCAGGGTATGCCTTCTGCCCAGCTCCAGGGTTTCATCATCAGATATCATTACCTCTGCCTTTATACCCGAGCTTTTAAAAGCTGCTTTTATGGCAAAGGAACCATCGCTCATATAGGGAACATATATGGTACGGGCTTCATTCTGCTTAAACACCACCGGAGCCTGCTCCTGCTCCTGCTTTCTGACATGGTGAAGTTTGCGGTAATTCTTTAAAGAATCAATAAAGGCCTCGCACCTGGTAACCACTCCCGCCCCTCCGGTATGCTCATCTATCTCGATTTTCAAGAAGGGCTTATCCATTTCCCTTTCAAAATACTGCAGTATGAAAGAGTCGGGTCCACAGCCAAAATTAGTCAAATAAGCGGGGTAAAGCCTTTCATCTTCCTTTATAAGCTTGGCCGCACTCATTATCCGGTCCCCGAACTCCCAGTAAAGGTTGGGCCACTGCCCGGACAGGTCCACGGTTTCCAGCGGCAAAAAGTCCAGAGGTATGACCTTTATTCCGCAATCCCTGAGCTTGTTGGGTATATCCATGGAAATGGAGCGGTCACAGCTGTTATAGGATCTGGCAGTTACCACAATAGCCGGCTCATCTTCAGCCAGCTCATCCAGCACCTCGCTGCCCTTCTGCCTTAATTTTTTATAAAAATCGTTCTGGGCCTGATAAGCTATATCCACAGCCCTGCTTATAGTTGCTCTGCCTGCGCCCAGTTTTGATCCCAGCTGCTTAAGCTGCCTGGACTTGGCATAACCTTCAAAACTGAAATTAATTATGGGGTCTAAAATCTCCGCCTGGTCCAGATCGATAGCTGCCTTGGCCACACAGGGTATGCCCTGTACAAAAGGACAGGGGTAGCTGCCGGTCCGGTCTCCCTTTATGGCATGCTCTTTGGCCGGCATATCCCTTATGGTAGGCAAAAACAGGTAATCAACCCCCTTATCCATAAGATTATGCACATGGCCCAGCATTGCTTTCATGGGAAAACAGGTCTCCGCTATAACCGATGACAGGCCTTCTGAAATGATCTGTTTATTGGTTTTATCAGAAAGTACCACCTGTAGACCGAGGCTATCAAAGAAAGCACTCCAGAAGGGATAGAATTCATATGTCAGCATGGTAAAGGGTATGCCCACCTTCTTTGCCCCTTTATGTTCTTTGGGCTCATAGGTGCTTAATAGTATATCTTCCCGGTCCTGGAAATAATCGGGCAGGCCGCTTTTGGCCTGGTTGGGCTGCTCGTACTTTTCACACCTGCCGCCATAGTAAAGGGGTTTTTCTCCTTCAATGGATACCACCTTTATATCGCAATGGTTGGCGCAGCCCTTGCACTCAAAAGATTTCTGTTTGTAGCTTACCTCAGAAATCCGGTCAAATCCCCTGAAGTTGGTGCTGGCCGGAGCATTTTCCATGGCGGCTATAGCCGTACCTATGGCTCCGGTTACCTCATGATGGGGAGGCACTATTATCTTGGTGCCCAGGTATTTCTCAAAAGCCGCTACCACTGCATGGTTAAAAGCTACCGCTCCCTGGAAAAATATCCTGTTTCCTATTTTTTTCCTGGCCACTACCCGGTTTATGTAATTCATTACTATAGAATAAGCCAGCCCGGCCAGGATATTATCCACCCTGGCCCCTTTCTGGTAATGGGAATAGACATTGGTTTCCATAAACACGGTACATCTTTCACCCAGATCCAGGGGGTTTTTTGCCTTAAGGGCCAAGGGAGCAAACTCCTCTATGGCCATATCAAATCGCTCCGACTGTTCTTCCAGAAAAGAACCGGTGCCGGCAGCGCAGACCTTGTTCATTTCAAAATCTACCACCACTCCGTTTTCCAGAGATATGTACTTGGAATCCTGTCCCCCGATCTCAAAAATGGTATCCACGCTGCTGTCAATAGCTGCTGCAGCCGTGGCCTGGGCAGTGATTTCATTTATTACTATATCCGAGCCCACAAAATCACCGATAAGGTATCTTCCCGATCCGGTGGTTCCGGCTCCCTTTACCCTGATTTTATCTCCAATTTTATCCCCTATAATGGAAATACCTTTTCTAACCGCCTCAATGGGCCTTCCCGCAGTTCTCAGGTAGCACTTGGCTATAAGGTTTTTATTGCTGTCTATAGCCACCACATTAGTGCTGATAGACCCTACATCTATGCCTATATAGGCATCAACCTTATCCTCCCCGAACTCATACTCCTGTTCCGAATAGGAAGGAAGCTCTGATTCTTCCAGAGACAGGGGCTCAAAAGTGTCCCTTTCATATTTTAACCCGGCAATATACTGTTCCAATGCCTGCAGGGTCTCTTCTCCTACTTTCTTTCTGGCAGAAGCTGCTGAAAGGGCCGAACCTATGGCTCCCATGGATTCATTATGCCGGGGTACGGTAATTGGTAAATCCAGTACATCGCCAAAGGCTTTAACCATGGCCTGGTTATTGGAAACTCCCCCGCAGAAAATCACCGGGGGCTTGAATTTTTTGCCCTTGACTATACCTGATCTGAAACTTCTGGCCATGGCATAGCAGAGGCCCAGCATAATATCCTCATCCCTGGCCGCTTCCTGCTGCAGGTGTATCATATCCGACTTGGCAAATACGCTGCACCTTCCGGCTATGGTCTCCGGGCTCTCGGACTGCAATGCCACCCGGGCAAATTCTTCAATACCTAAGCCAAATCTTGAGGCCTGCTGGTCCAGAAAAGACCCGGTGCCAGCCGCACACAACTCATTCATGGCATAATCCCCGATAGCCAGATCAATATATTTGGAATCCTGTCCACCTATGTCAACAACTGTAGAAGCCTCAGGCATAAACTGCCTGCAGGCATTCATCAATGCTTCAATCTCGTTTATAAACTGTGCCTTTAGTGCCAGGCTTACCCCTTTGCCTCCCGAACCGGTAAAGGCCAAACCCGAGATATCCTGGTCTGCATATTTTTCCAGCAGCAGGGATAGATCTTTTTGTATAATTTGTAAGGGTTCGCCGTGATGGCGGGTATATTCCAGGACATCAACCACTTCCAAATTGTTATCTACAACAGCGCGGTTTACGCTTACTGAACCAATGTCATAACCGATATATAATTCCATGTCTGCCTTTTTTATATGTTTATTACAGATTTTGATTATGTAATGCTAACAACATTAAAAATAAACGTCAATGAATTGAAATTGTTGGCTTTAGAAAAGATAATCAGGAAAGAACAGGCCTGTATAAGGGGAGCAAAACAGAACCTGTTTTTGGTCAGAAACCAATATCACAATACAGCTTCAGAAGCCAAACCTGCAGCCAGTGCTTCCAAGCCAAAACTGTTTTAACCTGCTCTTTACCCCTCTTCCTTTAACCACCATGTTTACAACTTCTCTGGTTCTTTATACATAAAAAAGATAGTTCTCTCTATAATGTAGATAGGCCTTCTATCAAGCTGTCCATATAAGTTGAAAACGGCTTATGCCCTTCTTCGGTAATTAAAAATGCATTCCCTATTCTCAATACCTTTAGAATATCAACCCCATGTGCAAACCATACCCCACCCCATTTTCTCCCCTTATATGCCATTTTATGGCTTCATATTTCGCCTCCTTCCAAACAACATCAAATAGTTTCCAAAAATTTACCAATTTCCCTCTTCCACCTTCACAGATTTCTGTTATTATATTAAACACAGAAACGCAACCCGTATTTACATAAATAGGACCAGAAACCACTATGCCATTAATGCCAGAAATAGAAGCCGTTAAGAATAATACCGACTCCACGATCCTGGTATACTTCAATAACGGAATCATAAAAATTTTTGACTTAAAGCCATTACTGGATAACACACAGCACCCCACTCTTACAGAAATAAAACTCAATCCCGAAGGAACAGTCCTAAATGGCAACACAGCTATAAGCGACTACGACCTCTGGGCCAAAAGCAAATTCTACGGATGGAGTAAATAAATGTCTGAGTTTAGGAAATACTTTGGAAAATCACAAGATCCTATACTGGTTATAGACAGCCAAAAACATACAGCACAGCTTAACACCGCCATGTACAATTTACTGGATGCCGGCCATTTGTATAGTTCCAAAGAAAAATTGACTATAGAAAATGTTAAATCTCTTCTAAATAAAGCCATAATTGACAAAGAGAAAGCATCAAAGTTGGTCAGCGCTTTAGAAGATGTATCAATGGAAAGCTTTAGGATAGATGCTGCTTTTAAAAACAAAGGGCAAGATTTGACTTTTAGTATATCAGTTTCCCCACTTACAGAAGCCAAGGAAGAGGCAGTTGGTAAAATTTTTATCTTTAAGGAATTAACAGAATACATCAAGTTGCTGAACGCATTTAAAGAGCAATCCATAAGGGACTTTCTAACCGGTGCCTACAACCAAAGATTTTTCTATAACTGTCTGCATAGGGAAATTAAACGGTTTGACAGGTATAAAAATCCTTTCTGTTTACTGATGGCAGACATAGATAGTCTTAAAAAGGTAAATGATACCTACGGCCACTTAAAAGGAGATGTGCTGCTAAAGGATGTAGCTTCTATATTAATGGCCAACATCAGGGAGGGAATAGATTTTGTGGCAAGGTATGGAGGAGATGAATTTGTTGTAATATTGATAAATACCGACATAGGCCCAGCCAAAGAAATAGCAGAAAGGATAACTAAAAACTACAATGACCTAAAAGTTCAAGGTACCTCGCTTTCGGTAGGGATATGCCAATACCAGAAAGGCTTGGAAGCCGATGGTGTAATAAAAAAAGCGGATATGGCAATGTATGAAGCAAAGCAGGGCGGTAGAGGCCTGATTAAATCATGCTCCATACCTTAAAAATCACGTCTCGCCCACAAAGCTTAAGCAATTTCAGACATATTTAAATGTATGCTCCGACATCTCCACCACCACAATCTACATAACCCTCACCAATATAGAAGTCGAAACCATTATGTAATCTCATGCCAACATTTTATGGCAGTTTTTAACAGATTGATTTTAAAAAAAATGAAGTTATACTATTTTTAAACCGGGCAAAAGATGATTTAAGGCTGTAGATATAAAGTAAAATATATTATTAGGAATTTTTTAGGAAATTAAAGTATGATTAAATTAATAGCCATAGATGCCGATGGCACCTTGCTTGACTCCAGCTCCAAAATAAGTAAAGCCAACCAGGCAGCCATAAATAAATGCATACAAACAGGGCTGAAGGTAGTACTGATAACCGGAAAGAACCTGAAATCAGCCAGGCGGATTATAGATACCTTTTCTCCGCCCAACCCCCATGTAGTATCCAATGGCACCCTCATAGTAGACCAAGGTCTCCAGCATCTTGACTACCGGCTGATTGACCCCGGCTCCTTTAAGGCCATTGTAAAATTTGCCAGAAAAACCGGCCAGCTGCTGCTTACCAGCACCCTGGACGGAGACCTTCTGTACGAAAAAACCCTCCATGGTATAGAACATAAGCACTATATGAGGAAGGTTGAAGACCTGCTGGCCCAAGAGGTAACCAGCCAGGTACTTCTGGCCACCATTTTAAGAAGGCAGGACTGCGAACCTATCAAATACCATCATATCGCCCCCGATAAAAAGGGTATAAAGATAAGGGATGCAGGATTTAACTATGTAAACATATTCAACCGCCAGGCAGGAAAAACCTTTGCCCTTAAAAAAGTGCTGGGCTACCTAAATCTGGACAGCAGCCAGGTAATGGCCATTGGAGACGGCCAGAATGACCTGGGAATTATAACTATGGCCGGAATTGGGGTAGCCATGGGCAATGCCTGCAGCCAGCTAAAGAAGGCAGCAGATTTTGTAACCGAGGACCTGGACCATGACGGAGTAAGCAAGGCCCTGAGCAGGGTCCTGGGCATATAACTGTCAGCCAGGGCATAAAAAGGTTTTTTCCTATTCTATACAAATTTAATATGATAGAATTATACCCAAATGAAAAGAACCCTGGCATATAAAATTACACTGATATTCCTACTAACGGTAATTATTATATTCGCCACTGCCTGTAACCAGACTCTGATAGACATTTACACCGAATTAAATACTGATTACAGCGGAACCAGAGTGGTGGATTTGGCAGTTAAGACCGAATACCTGCAGAAGGGTGATGTGGTGCTGTCCGGGGAACAGAGCCTGTACCAGAAGCTTACCGCCACCCTTCCTGAAGGGGAAATAGACACTTATGAACAGCAGGATTATACCCACTTTAGATCTACTGCCACTTTCAAGGACATAAACTTTTTACAGCACATATCCATAGATAATTTTTCCCAGGAACCGACCCCCCGGTTTTACGCCAAAATGAGCACCGATGACTACTTTTTTTACAGCGATTATTTCTTCTTTGACTATGTGGATATGGAAGTGGACCAGAGCCTGATTGAAGCTTCCGGCCAGAACTCCGATTACCGCCGCCTGGAGGACCTGATTCAGGCAGATTCTGATCTGCTGAGCATAACCTACCAGATTAAGTTTCCGGTAAAAATTATAGAATCCAATGCCGATGTCATTGGTGATAACAATATAGCCATATGGAACATAAAGTACGGGCAAAAAAGGGATATAAGGATAGAAGGGAAGAAAACTAAATTTTTATCCTATTTCCTTATTATCGCCCTGGGCCTGATCGGGCTGTTCATAATATTCATAATATTTGCCCTGGTTTTTAGTTCCAGAAGAGGCCGCCGGCAAAAAGACAGCCGCAAACCCCTTTACTCCTATGACAATTACTTTAAAAAAGAAAAGCATCTAGATGACTATTGATAAAGGGATTGAACTTGATACCCCCCTGACTGAAGACAAAATCAAAAACTTGAGGGCAGGCGACATGGTACTTCTAACCGGCACCGTCTACGGTGCCCGGGATATGGCCCACCAGAGACTGATAACTACCATAAAAACAGGCCAGCAGCTGCCCCTGGACCTGGAGAACTCCACTATATTTTATGTAGGCCCTTCCCCCGCCCCGCCCCATAGAGCCAGCGGGTCAGTAGGCCCAACCACCTCCGCCAGAATGGACAGCTTAACTGAACCCCTGCTAAAACAGGGACTGAGGGCAATGATAGGTAAGGGCAAACGCAGCCCGGCCTACCGCCGGCTTCTAAAAAAATACAGGGCGGTATACATGGTGGCGGTGGGAGGAATTGCTGCCTGCCTGGGATTAAAAATTAAGAGCATAAAGCCTATAGCCTACCAGGATCTGGGGGCAGAGGCCATCTATGAAATAAAGCTGGACCGTTTCCCCTTATTTGTAGCCTATGATGTATATGGCGGGGATATCTTTGCTGAAACCCTGCGCAAAGAATGACATCCCAAAAATACAGCCACCGGCAGAGTAGCCATATGGCAGGGAGCTACCTCAATATTGCAGGCCAGGGCTGTAGTGTTGCCGCCCAGGCCCTGGGGTCCGATACCCAGGCTGTTTATCTTGCTTAGAATCTGCTGTTCCAGCTGCCGGTACCGGGGATCAGCATTTCTTATATCCAGATTCCTGAAGCTGGCCTTCCTGGCCAGTGAAGTAACCCCGGAAGCAGTGGACCCGATACCCAGGCCAATAATAACCGGGGGGCAGCACTTGGTAACATTTTCTTCTACTATACTTTTTACTTCCTCAATTATCGCCTCGGGGCCGGATGAAGGATTTAGCATCCTCAGATAGGAGCAATTCTCGCTTCCCCCTCCCTTCAGGTGTACCTCTACAGATATCCCCTGCCGGCCGGTAAAACTGGTGCTGACTATGGCCGGGGTATTGGTGCCGGTATTTTTTCTGCCATAAAGAGGATCATCCACAATGGACTTCCTCAAATAATTACTGCTGTATGCACTGGCAACCGCATCATTTAACTCCCGGTACAGGCGCCCGCTTTCTTCTATGCACACATCAGAGCCTATACCCAGACTTATATATACCGTACCGCAATCCTGACAAAGGGGAAGTTTTTCCTTCCTGGCTACCTGCTCATTTTCCAGTATGTATCCCAGTATCTTTTTGGCTACCGGGCTGGTCTCCGCAGCCAGCGAATGTTTGATGGCAGAAATTATATCCGGGGGCAGATTAAAGCTGGCCTCAGCTATCAGCTTTTCTACCTGCTTTTTTACGGTTGTAATTTTTATACTTTTCATCTTTGGCCGGGCACTGGGGGTTTATGCATAGATTCCAGGGTCGCCGCCCCCTGTTTATAACCTTTACAATGGGAAAACCGCATTCCTTGCACTTATCCTTGGTAGTAAGTATAAGGCCTTTCTGGGGAAGAGAAAAGGTATTTCTGCATTGGGGATAGGCACTGCATCCAATAAATCTCTTCTTGTTTCTGCTGGTCCTTATGATCAGGTCCCCATCGCAGTCATCCTGGGTACATTTTCCTACCTTCAGGTCTTCCTTTACCCCATTCTTTATTTCCTTGGCAATCTCTTCTTTTTCATTCTTCAGCCTGGCCATTACCTTTTTTAACATTTCCCTGGACTTATCCACTACCTCTTCCCTGGTTTCATCGCCGGCGGCTATCCCGTCCATATCCATTTCCAGCTCGGCAGTCATGTCCGGGCTGGATATTTTTTCAGCATGTTTTTTCAGCATCTTAATCACCGATATGGCTTTCTCGTAAGGCTCCAGGGGATTTCCCTTTATATAGCCCCTGCTGATCAGGCTCTGGATAATGGTATGCCTGGTGGCCTTGGTGCCCAGGCCCAGCTCCTCCATTTTCTCTACCAGCTTTCCCTGGGTATACCTGGCCGGAGGCTTGGTTTCCTTATCCAGCATATGCTTGTTTTTAACCGTAAGTATCTGTCCCTCTTCAAGATGGGGGATAAAAGAATCCTTATGCTTGTAATAGGGATAGACATCCACCCATCCCTTTTCTATAAGGTGGCTGCCGTTGGCCACAAAAGTCTCTCCGCCTATATCAATCCTGGCAGATATGCTTTTCATTACTGCCGGAGGCATAAGAGTGGCCAGAAACCTGCTTACCACCAGTTCATATATTTTCCACTCATCGCTGGACAGGCTATTCTTTTCTGCCGGCAGTGTGGGGTAGATAGGGGGATGGTCGGTAGACCTCTTCCTGCCCCTGGTAGCAGTTACCTTATCCTGGGCCAGAATATGCGAGCAGGCGGATTTAAAATAGGAGGACTTGCCTATCTCCCTGGTAACTTCCGCCAGATCTATAGAGCTCGGAAATACTGTATTGTCGGTCCTGGGATAACTTATATATCCATTCATATACAGGTTTTCAGCAGTACTTATGGTCCGGTTAGCAGTAAAGCCAAGAGAACTGGCTGCTACTATCAAACCGGTGGTATTAAAAGGTATGGGAGGCTTAATCTTTTTTTGCCTCTCCTTTATCTGGGTAACCTCTCCCTGGCTGCCCATACGGTTGTAAGCTGCCTCTGCCTTCTCCCTCTTGCTGAATCTTTTCTGCCGGTGCCCCGCCTCAAATTCCTGGCCGTCTTCGGTGGACAGCAGCACCTTTATAACCCAGTAGGGTACCGGTTTAAATCTCTTTATCTGCTCTTCACGGTCCACTATCAAAGTAAGGGTGGGAGTCTGTACCCTCCCTACCGATAAAAATTTATCTTTTACCTGATAAGAGGCAAGGGAAATAAACCGGGTCAGGGTGGCACCCCATATAAGGTCTATGTCCTGCCTGGCCCTGCCGGCAAAAGCCAGATTCAGATCTACTCTATCCAGCTTGCCAAAAGATGAAGACAATTCCCGGGGGGTAATGGAAGAAAACTTGGCCCTCCTGGAATCAGCCTCCCCGTTTACCTCCTGGGCCAGAGTAAGGGCATCATAACCAATAAGCTCTCCCTCCCGGTCATAGTCAGTGGCCACGATTATCTGGTCAACCTCTTTGGCGGATTTCTTTAGCGCCTGTATGATCTTTTTCTGTATAGGCATCTTTTCTATCTCGGCATCTATAAGATCCATGGGATCTACCTTAAACCAGTTAGCATATTTCTTGGGAAAATCCACCTTCAGTATATGACCTTTCAGCCCGATAGTCCGGTAGTTTTGACCATCAAGGCCAAACAGGTAGGTAGGTATTCCATATACCTTTTCCTCTTTGGCTTTGCCGCCGGACAGAATGTCTGCCATTCTTCTGGCTGCTATTTCTTTTTCCGATATTATAAGTTTCATTAAAATCACCTTGAATTTGAAATAATATCACAAAAGGCGGGGGTAATGAAATAGCGGCAAAAATATTTATACAAACCCGGCCCTTTATCTCCCGGGATAAAAAACATTTAATATTAAAGTAAATATTTGCATATTCAAATTTAGGCCAGGTTGTTCTAAAATAACAACTGTTGTTTAGTAACCATAATATGATTATGAATACAAAATTAGAGCTTTCCACCCGGATAGCAAAACTTAAAAAAGAAAAGAATGCAGTCATACTTGCCCACAACTATCAGATAGGGGAAGTGCAGGATATAGCAGACTTTGTTGGTGACTCCCTTCAGTTAAGCATTAAGGCAGCTGAAACCAAGAGTGACATCATAGTATTCTGCGGAGTAAAATTTATGGCCGAGACAGCCAAGATACTGTCTCCGGAAAGAATGGTGCTGCTGCCCGACCAGTACAGCGGATGCCCCATGGCAGATATGATTAATGCCGGGCAGTTAAAAGAGCTCAAGCAGAAATATCCGAAAGCAGTAGTAGTCTGTTATGTAAATTCTACTGCCGAGGTAAAAGCCTTAAGCGACATATGCTGCACCTCTTCCAATGCAGTAAAGGTAATTAATTCAATCGATAAACATAAACAAATAATTTTTATCCCCGACAAGTACCTGGGCAGCTATGTCCAGAGAAAAACCGGCAGGGAAATGGTGCTGTGGAACGGTTATTGCCCCACCCATGTCTCCATAAGCGCCAAACATATAGTGCAGCTTAAAAAAGAGCATCTGGATGCAGCGGTGATAGTGCATCCTGAGGCTCCTCCCGATGTTATAGATGTAGCCGACAAGGTAGCCAGCACCGGAGGCATGCTGGATTATGTAAAGAATTCATCCAGGAAAGAATTTATAATAGGGACAGAAACCGGAATCATTCACCGCATGAAAAAAGAAAACCCCAAAAAGATATTCTATCCTGCCTCTCCTAAAAGCATATGCCCCAATATGAAACTGATTAACCTGGAAAAAATTTACTGGGCGCTGGAAGAGCAGCAGTACCAGATTAAGCTGAGCAGGGACATAATAGAGAAAGCCAGGGGAGCCATAGACAGGATGCTGGCTGTAAGCTAATAATATGATACCAAGATATTTAATAGATCCCACAGGCTGTGATAAGCAGGCAGACCACTGTGACTGCATAGTCATAGGCAGCGGTATTGCCGGGCTTTCTACTGCCATAAGGCTGTCTGAAAAACACCGGGTTAAGGTACTGACCAAAAGCTCATTATCCGAATCCACTACCTGGTATGCCCAGGGGGGGATAGCAGCAGCCATAAAAAAACCGGACTTCTGGAAAAACCATTACCAGGATACCATAGTGGCAGGACAGGGCCTGTGTGACCCGGAAGCAGTTAAGATACTGGTAAAAAATGCCCCCAAAATGATTGAGAAACTGGTAGAGCTGGGAATAATTTTTGATATTTCGGAAGGAGAAATAAGCCTTACCACCGAGGGCGGCCACAGCTATCCCCGTATACTGCATGCCGGTGGAGACGCTACCGGCGAAGAGATAGAAAAAAAGCTGGTAAAGTATTCCAAGACCGCCAATAACATAGAGTTTTTTCCCGATTACCTGGCTGTAGATATACTTGCCCATAATAATCAGTGCACCGGAGTGCTGGGCCTTAACCTGAAAACCGGGGAGCTGCAGATACACCCTGCCTCCTTTGTGGTGCTGGCCAGCGGAGGGATCGGACAGGTCTTTGAACTTACCACCAACCCGGATATTTCCACCGGAGACGGCATTGCCATGGCCTACCGGGCAGGAGCATCCATAATGGATATTGAATTTATCCAGTTCCACCCCACCGTATTTAAAACCAGGGATGAAGAACTTTTTCTGATAAGTGAAGCCTTAAGGGGCGAAGGCGCTTATCTGAGAGACTGTAATGGCCACCGGTTTATGTTAAATCAGCACCATCTGGCCGAGCTGGCGCCCCGGGATATAGTGGTAAAAGAAATGGTCAGGGTTATGAATGAAACCAGGTGTAATTTTGTATACCTGGATGCAACCCACTTGCCGGCCACCACTTTGAAAGTAAGGTTTCCCAATATACTGTATAAACTTAAGGAAAACGGCCTGGACCTTAAACAGGATTTAATAAAAGTGTCCCCTGCCGCCCATTACATGAATGGAGGAGTAAAAACCAATTATCAGGGACTTACCACCATAGACCGGCTCTATTCATGCGGCGAAGTAGCGGCCACCGGCGCCCATGGGGCAAACCGGCTGGCCTCTAATTCACTGATAGAAGGCCTGGTTTACGGCTGGAATATATATAAAGAAATAGACCACCGGCTAAAAACTGACCCCGGGGATGGCATCGATACCCTTTTTGATACCTTTGACTCCATACCAGAAGGCAAACAAGACCTGGACATTGAAAAAACTAAAAGCCAGCTCAGACAGATAATGAGCCAAAAGGCAGGAATACTGAGAGATGCCAAAGGACTTTCAGAAGCAGCCGGGTTTGTGCAAAAATTTTTAACTAACCCTTCCCTTTATAATAATAAGGATAAATCAAGCATTGAGCTGGCCAATATGCTTATTGTATCCCACCTTATAACCAAGGCGGCAGCCATAAGAAAAGAAAGCAGGGGAACCCATCAGCGAAATGATTTCCCCCAAACAGATGATAACAACTGGCGGAAACATATACTGCTGCAAAAAGACAAAATATTATTCCAAGAGGTAAAAAATGATTAGCCTGAAAAAAAGCCAGGTTATGGATCTCATCCGCAGGACCCTGTCCGAAGACCTGGCAGGATTTGGTGATATAACTTCCAAATATCTTTTGCCCTCCGACCATCACAGCCAGGCCTATATCTGGTGCAAGCAGGATACGGCGGTTCTCTGCGGCATAAACATTGCAGGCTGGCTGATGGAGGAAGTAGACAGCAGTATTAAGCTTAATAAGATTAAAGAAGACGGGGATATGGTTTCCCGCCGCCAGAAAGTAGCTACCCTCAGCGGGCCTACTGCGTCCCTTCTTGCTGCAGAAAGGTCTGCCTTGAATTTTATACAGCATCTTTCAGGCATTGCTACCATAACCAAAAAATTTTCTACCCTTGCCTCTGCCCGGGGAGTCAAGATTGTGGATACCAGAAAAACTAAGCCCAACCTCAGACTGGTGGAAAAATACGCCGTAGAGATCGGAGGAGGCTATAACCACAGGTTCGGTCTTTTTGACGGGATAATGCTAAAAGACAACCATATCCGTGCAGCAGGCGGCATTGTAGAGGCAGTAAAAGCCATAAAGGGCAGTATCCCCCATCCTTTAAAAATTGAAGTAGAGGTACAGGACAGCAGCCAGCTCCAACAGGCTATAGCTGCACAGGCAGACATCATAATGCTGGATAATATGAACCCGGACCAGATAGAGGAATCAGTAAAAAAAATCAGGTCAGAAGCTAATAAAAATACATTAATCGAGGTATCAGGAAATATAACCCTTAATAATCTGGAAGACTACTGCAGTACCGGCATTGATTTGATTTCCACCGGATACATAACCCATTCTGCTCCGGCAGCCGATTTTTCCATGGAATTTGTCTAGATTATTTCAGGCCCAGTTTCTGCTTAAGTTCAGGAACCTTTTCCCGGGCAGCAATACATCCCTTTTCTATAATCTCTGAACCCTTGGTAAAATCAAAAAAGCCGTATTCCCCTACTTTTGGCTCTATGACTATATCCGTATACTTATAGTAATTCTTAGCCATTTCCCGCTGTATGATATTAAAACTGGTATTCAGGATCTCATAGGTGGTAGGAAATTTTCTCTTTTTCCTTAGATTAAACACTCTCCTGAAAAACCCCATTGCCCTGCTCTCAGATTCATAATCGGTAAGCTTTTTATAATACTGGGATGAATCTTTAACCTGGTCAAGCACAATGGATACCCCTATGGTAAAATCTACATCAAATATGCCAATTGCTTCCGCCGGAAGGGGCTCGATTACTCCCCCGTCCACCAGAACCATTCCATCAAAGATTACCGGAGAAAAAAAACCGGGAATAGATATGGAAGCCCTTACTGCATCCACCAGCCCGCCCTGTGATAAAATCACCCTCTTCTGGCTCAGCATATCTACGGCTGTACAACAAAACTGTGGCCGGCACTGATCAAAAGTCCTTGTCCCCAGAAAATCTTTCAGTATTTTCTCTACCTTTTTCCCATTAACCATTCCCATGCGGGGAAGGGTTATATCTGAAAACATCAGCATGCTGCGCCAGTCCATTTCTTTGACGAAATCCTCAATATCCTCCAGGGGCACTCCCGAACAGTATAATGAGCCAATAATTGCGCCCATGCTGGTACCGCTGACTGCTGAAATATCTAAATCCAGCTGGGTTAGAACCTTTAGTACCCCCACATGGCATAGAGCCCGGGCAGCTCCCCCGCAGAGCGCTAAACCTATTTTCTTCTTCTTAAACATTACAGCTAAATTATAATCCCAAAAACATTTTTTATAAATGTTTCAATTACAATCCTCAAGCGCCGGGGAAGCCTTTTCTACCATGTAGGGGTCAAACTGGGCACCTGCATTTTTTTTGATCTCCCCTACCGCCTGGCTGCTGCTTAATTTCCTGCGGTATTCCCGCCCGGACACCATGGCCGCATAGGCATCAGCAATGGCTATTATCCTGGCATAAAGGGGAATATCTTCCCTGGAAAGGCCCTGGGGATACCCAGTACCGTCCCAGCGTTCGTGATGGGAGAGTATTGCCTCAGAAAGATGGGATATCTGGGGAATAGCCTCTGCAATATTGTAGCCCACCTCCGGATATTTTTTCACTAATTTCCATTCCAGCTCCTCCAGGGGCCCCGGCTTGTTCAGCACCTGGTCAGGAATAGAAACCTTGCCCACCTGATAGGCACCAGCCAGCAGAGACAGATCCTCCAGCTGGCCTGCGGTAAGGCCCAGGGCTCTGCCTATGGTCAGGGCAGCTTTTTTTACCATCTGTATATGTTCCAGACTAACATACTTCTTTCTCAACAGTGCCTGTTCCATGGACATTATAACTTCTCCGCTCAATCTCTTTTTTTCCACCAGTTTATGATGATACATGCTGTCTTCTGCTTCTTCTATTACTTCCTGTATATCCTGGCTGTAATCACCCTTGGTACACCTTCCCAGGGATATGCTTACCGGGACATCGGCTATGTTGTAACCGCCGGCGATATCCTTGATCCTGGCCACAACTTTAGCAGCAACTTCTTGAGGGGTACGGGGAAGCAGGATAGCAAATTCATCCCCTCCCCATCTGGCTATTATATCTTCTTTTCTGCAGGCTTTCCTGAGGATATCTGCCGCTTTCTTCAGCAGCTGGTCTCCCTGCTGGTGCCCAAAGGCATCATTGATAAGCTTCAGGCTGTTTACATCCCCGATGATAATACTTAAAGGAAGCTGCCTTTTCCGGTCAAGCCTTTTCAGCTCCTCTTCAAAATAAGTCCGGTTATAAAGCCCGGTCAGACTGTCATGAAATGATTTATACCTAAGTTTCAGTTCATATTCCTTTCGTACCGAAATATCCCTTACTACCCCTTCATAGTAAGTCGGTATTCCATCCTGCTCGATTACTTGACAGCTGATCTCCACCCATATCTTACTGCCGTCAGCTTTTTTTAACTGGGTTTCAAAAGGCTGCGTCCTCTGGGTGGGCATGGGCCTTTTGCTGCCATCCACATAAATATCTTTTTTAATATCCTTGGAAAGGAGCTCCTCCCGGCTGCTATAACCCAGCATGCTTGCCAGGGAAGGATTAACATCAACATATTTACCCTCCAGGGTGCTTACATAAATTCCGTCCCTTAAATTATCAAAAAGTCTCCTGTATCTTTTTTCACTATCCGCCAGAGCCTTCTCTTTCTTTTTTAAACGGGTTATATCCACCATTACCCCTCTCACCCCTTCAGCCCTGTCCCTATTATAGGTAATAGGGGCAATATGGCCGGCTAAAGCAATATTTCCATGCTTGCCATGGGCAGTAAATTCCAAAAGTTTGGACTGCTGGCTGGGCTTTTTCAGAATTTCTAAAAAAGTAGACTCTACCTGCGGACGGTCTTTTTCTGCTACCATATCCAGGGCATGAACCCCTGACTCAAGATCGGCCTGATTTAAACCTAAAATTTTCTTGGCTGCCTGGTTCAGAAAAGTTATTTTCCCCTGTCGGTCTGTTTCCAGGACAACATCCGGCAGCAGGCTGAGGGTCTGCTCATACCTCTGCCTGCTTCTTTTTAGACTCTCTTCTTCTTCTATTCTTTCCGAAATATCTATAGAGATTCCCCCCAGCAAATCCCGGCCTGCCTCTTTCAGGGGGAATTTAAAGCTTAGAAAGATTTGATTGTCTCCAACAGTCTCCTGAAAAGAATGGAGTTTTTTCCGGGCCATAACCTGGCGATCATTTTCCCCCAGCATCCTGGCCACCGGTTCAGGCCATAGCTGACTGTTCTTCTTTCCCAGAATCTGGCCGCGTTCAAGCCCCAGTAATCTGCATAATGAATCATTGGCATAAACAAACCTGCCATCCCGGTCCTTTATATAGGCTACATGGGGCAGGCTGTCAGCAAAGGCAGCACCCAGCCCCTGGAGTTGTTCCTGCTCTCCTGATGCCGGCTTTCCTACTACCAGGGTTACTTTACCCTGTTCCAAACCAGACAAGTCCAGGATATTCCATATCAGGCGGACCGGCTGCCCCCTGCGGTCAGTTATACTAACCTCCATGCTGCCGCCGGCTTCCCTGCCTGGGCTGCTGACTGCCCCTCTTATCTGCTGCCGGTATTCCCCATCAGGAAACAGCAGCTGCCACACCCGGTCGTTTCCATGCAGCTTTTTATGGCTGTATCCGCTTATCTTCTCTGCTTCCTCACTCCAGAACATTACCTGGCCCCTGTCATTAAAAAGGCTAACCCAGATACCGGTATCACTATATTTTTTATGGTCTTTTTCCATAGTGGTGATTGTAACACATATTATTAAAATATTTGATTTTATGGTTGCTTTGATTATAAAATCTACTCAAATAATTAATTAATAAATTAGAAGGAACGTATTTTTAAAAGGCAAACTTATTTCTACCTTATATTTACACCTTTTTTACTCCTGTTTATACTTTCAGCCTGCATAAAAACGCCCCCGCCCCAGCAACAGGACCAGCTGCCGCAGCAAGAGCCGGCAGAGGCAGAAAAACCGGTAGAAAGCCAGCAGCCGGACCCGGTGATAGAAGACGAAGAAAACAGCCAGGATGAATTTTTACCCAAAGACCTTTACCACAACCTGGAAATTGAAACCCAGCGGGACTTCTTCTTAAAAGCAGTAGAACATTTCCATAAGCAGCAGTACATACAGGCCCAGTTTTATTTAGACAAAATCAAGGACCAGTACCTGGTGCTTCAGGACCATACATATTACTATCTGGCCAAATCCCTGTTGATGCAGCAAAAATATTTTTTATCCCAAAAATATTATTCAGACCTTATGGAGCTGCATCCTGGAAGTATCTGGATCGAAAAGGCAGCTCTGGAATATGCAGACCTGTTTTTTATACAGCAGGACTACCCCCGGGCAGAGACCCTGTATCAGCAATTCTTAACCCAGCATCCTGATTCAACCTATTCTCCTTACGGGCAGTTCCAGCTGGCATTATGCCAGCAGAATAACCAGAAACTGGAACAAGCTTACCAGAATTACAAACAGGTATGGCTGAATTATCCCACCAATGAATATGCTGAAACCGCCCTGGACTTTCTGTACAAACTTATAGAAGAAAACGGCCTGCAGCCCTTTGTAGCCACCCCCGAGCAGTTATATCAGCGGGCCGAAATATTTTTTCAAAACTATAACTACTACAGCGCCCTGGAACAGCTTAACCTTATACTGGAGCAGCCACAGCTCTCTACCCAGCTTAAAGCCCAGGCTCTGTTCAGGGCGGGAATGTGTTATTACAACCTCAGGGACTATGCCCAGGCCGAACAATACCTGCTCCAATGCTACCAGAGCGCTGCCGACCACCAGCTGGCCGACGACAGCCTGTACTTTTTGGGCCGGGCAGCAACCAACCTTGGAGACAACCAGAAGGCCATTAACTATTACCAGGACCTGGTTAGCCGGTATCCCCAAAGCAATTTTAGCGATGATGCCCTTTACCGCATTGGAAGAATATACTTTTTTGACGACCAGATGGAAGCAGCCATAGAAAACTTCAACCTGGTGCTGGAAAAATATCCCAGTGGTGACCGTCTTTCCGAAGTACTGTGGGAACTGGGATGGATTCACTACAGCAGCCATAATTACCAGCCGGCCCAGGATATATTTGCCAATATGGCTTCCTCTTTTAAGGGCAGCGAACTGGAAGAAAAAGGCCTGTTCTGGCAGGCCAAATGCCTGCAAAAATCAGGCCAGCAGCAGCAGGCAGTGGAACTATACAAGCAGATAGTGGGCATTAATTCCTATTCCTATTACACCTTTGTAGCCAGAGAAATACTGGAACAGATGGATATCTACCTGTATATACCTCCCATTGACAGCTCCGCCAATCCGCTTAACCCAAACATTGAACAGGTGGTACCCTCGGTCTATGAAGTCTTAAATGACGATGTCTCGGCTATTGAAAACCCGCTGCATATAAGAAAGGCTTTAGAGCTGTTAAAAATAGATTTACTTCAGAGCGCTACCCTGGAAATAACTGCCGGACAGCAGGAGATAGATGATGATCCGGTACAGCTGCTTATACTGTCCACCCTCTACCACCAATCGCAGGATTATACCGACAGCATAAGCATCTTATCCCGCAATACCAGCAGCCTGAGGTATGGCCTGGAAGACAGCTACAAGGATTTTTATTACTATCTCTTGTACCCCTATGCCTTCCAGCAAATGGTAAACAACTATTCTGGCCATTATGGAATAGATCCATTGTTCGTGCTGGCAGTAATGAGGCAGGAAAGCAGATTCCAGCCTGATGCGGGATCCTATGCGGGAGCAAGGGGCCTGATGCAGATTATGCCCGCTACCGGAAGGGGAATAGCCCAGGACCTGGGAGTACAGGAATTTGATACAGACCAACTGTTTGATCCGGAAGTAAGTATCAACATGGGAGCCTATTACTTAAAACAGCAGCTTAACGGCTTTGGTGGAAACAAATTCTATGCCTCCGGTGCCTATAACGGAGGACCGGGAGCAATGGCCAGCTGGGTTAACCGCTGGGGGGATAAGGACCTATATGAATTTGTGGAAAATATTCCCTATGATGAAACCAGGGATTATGTAAAGAAAGTAATGGGCAACTATTACATGTACCGCCTGCTGTACGATTAAAACAGTTTTAGAAGCAGCAGCCAGCCGGATATGGTTACCGAAGACAGTATGGTAGTAATTATCAGGGAAGAAGAAACCATATCATAATCAGAATGATACTGCTTGGCCATAACATAGGCGATAACTGCCAGGGGCATTGAAAACTGCACTACTATGATGTTCCTGTCCACCGGTGCCAGCTTAAACACCACCATGGCAAAAAACAGAGCTATGGCCGGCATGATTATCAGCTTGGCCAGACTCACAAATGCCAGGGCCCTGATATTGCTTTTGATATGAAAAAACCTGAAAGAAGCCCCTATGGCCAGCAAAGCAATACCTATGGACATGGAGGAAAGTATGTCCAGGACACTGTTTACCGGCGCAGGGATATTTATACCGATAGAGGAAATCAAAATGCCTGCTGCCGCTGACAGAATCAGGGGATCTAAAAGCAGGTCCACAATAAGTTTCTTTACCTTTATCCTTTCCTCTCCCCGATTAAAAAGTTTAAATATCAGTACGCTGGTAATTATGTTTATGGGGGTTAAAAACACCACTATAAGGCTGGCTTTGGCCAGGGCCAGGTTGCCATAAGCAGAAATAATGATGGGAAAACCGATAAAAGCCATATTGCAGCGGTAAGAAGAAACCATAAGGGCGCCCTTGGTCTTCCTGGGGGCTTTTATAAAGCTGGCCACCGCCATTATAACCAGCAGGAAAGCAAAATAAGCACTGTATATGGTAACAATTATCCTGAAATTAAAAATCTCCGAAAGATTATACTTTATGATACTGATAATTATCAGCGCCGGCAGGCCCACATTATAGGCCAGGCGGTTCAGTCCACTTACTGCCGTGTCTCCGATAATCTTTTTGCGCCTCAGAAAAAAGCCTATAAGTATTACCACAAATATGGGAACCGTAATACTCAGTACTTCCAGCACCAGGCCTACAATATTCTTCATGATTTAAAATAATCCAATACTTTTAACAAATTTTGCTTTCTCTCCTCGCCCCCTATATAAGTGACTGCCCTTCTGGCTTCCCTTATATAGTTTTCAAATTTAGCTCTGGCGATATCCGCAGCCCGGGTACTATCTATCATCTTTAGTATCTTCTCTATATTCTGTTCAGTTAAGGGCTTATTTTCAAGAATCTGTGAAGCTGTTTTTTTAAATTCCTTATTCTTTAAAGCATAAATTACCGGCAGGGTAAGATTTCCCTGCCGCAGATCATTTCCAACTGGTTTGCCGATATCCTGGCTCTCCCCGATATCAATATCCAGTAAATCATCATTTATCTGAAAAGCAATGCCTAAAAGTTTGCCAAATCTTGCCAGTCCTTTAATCTCCCTGGGTCCAGAATTAGACAGCAGGCCCCCCAGCACACAGCTGACCTTAAACAAAGAAGAAGTTTTTTCATTTATCATTTGAAAGTAATACTTCTCCCCCTGATCCAGATTCTTATTCTTCTTAAGCTGGTCAAATTCCCCCCTCACCAGGTGCTCGGCTGCCAAGCACATATGCTTTAAGATTTCCGGCCGGTTATAAGTGTTTAGCAAAGAAAAAGTGTGGGTAAACAGATAATTACCCACATACTTGGCAGTATCATTGTTATACAGGCTCTGTATGGTCTGTTTTCCCCTCCTGAGGGCAGAACGGTCAATTATATCATCATGTATCAGCGATGCGGTATGGATGATTTCTATAGAAGCAGCGGCCGGAAGAAGGTATTCCAGATTGTAATTGCTGTTTTTGGCACATATCAGAAACAGGGCCGGCCTTATTCTTTTACCCCCGGCAAGCAGGGTATTGGTAACCCCCTGTTTCAGTACCCCGTCCAGCCCCTGGGTAAAATCATGCAGGTATTGCTCTAGCTGCTGGAGTCCATGGGCTAAAAATCCGGATACCTTGAATTTGCTTAACATAATCTATTACCTATTTTTTAAATAATGCCCGTTTTATTATTCTAAACCAATTAAAGCTGCGGTTAAACAACGGAAATTCCAGCTCTTTTTTTTCACATACCGTGGACATGCTGTATTTATCGGTTTCCTGCTTCAGTCTTTGAAGAAGCTGTTGCTGTTTGAGCTTATCCTCTATACCCATGGCATAATCAATTTTCTTCATGGTTTCGGTAGCCTGCATTATCCGGTTCTGGTTATCCTCCATTACCTGCCGGCTAATAGAGCCGGCCCTGCCCTTGAGCCGGTTCAACCCCAGGGCAGCCTCATAGGTAGACTGTACCAGAAGGTCCCTGCTGATGTATTTGCTTTCATAATTTAAAATATATTTCCAGGAAGGCTGGGTTATAGCCTCTATATGCTGGGCCAGTGTCTTTCTGGTAAGCCGGTATCCAAATTTTTCAGGTTGCTCAAAGGTCCTGCTTCCCGGATCCATAAACGGAGCCATGGGTGAAATAAAGGGCATAAATCTGCTGTCCCAGCCCAGCCGGTCATAGATATCCTCACAGAAACCAACCGTGTCCAGTATGGACTGGCGATCCTGCCCGGCAATCCCGGTCATAAAATAAAGGTCAAACCTTACTGCTCCCCTGTCCAGGGCATAGCTTATGGATTCTATAAGCTGTTCATTGGAAAAATGCGGCTTACCCATTTTTTCCCTTATAGATGGGTCATGGCTGTCAGGACTTATCTCGTACAGGACATTTTTAAAAATCTTATGGACCTGGTCAAAAAACTCCCTGCGGGGAGGCTGGAAAAATTCAAAGAAGACCTGTAAATCCCGGGGAAGGCTGCGGGCATGTCTGAAAAATTCCTGAACATAGTCCGGTCCGTTCTGATTTATATCCCCCAATATAAAAACAGGGGCATTAATATATTTGCCTATGTTTTTTATCTCTGCCACCAGCCTTTCAGGAGACCTGAAAGCAGGACGGCTGCGTTCTGCAAAAACCCTGAAGGCGCTGGCCGAACCCCCGCAACCGGAACAATCCATATAGCAGCCCCTGACTACAGGAATGGTAGTTATGGGATAGCGGAGCCAGTCAGAAAAGGGCATAAGGCTTTTAAAATCCAGGTACCTTAAAGCCATATCAAACATAATACTGTAATCAAAATCTATCTCTTCTAAATCCGGGGATATGCAGGTCAAAGGATTTGCCTCTACCCGTCCATCTTTCTTGTAAACCAGATTGGGTATATGGCCGAGCCCGGAATAATCCCCGCTTTTTATGGTTTGCATTAATGTGGCCAGAGGAATTTCGGTAGAATCACCCCTCAGCACATAATCCACCTGGTTAAAATTTATCAGTTCCCGGTGATAGTAAGAGGCTGAAAATCCACCGAATATAACCGGGGCATCAGGGTGGTATTTTTTAATCAGTTTGGCCACTTCCAGTGAACCCTGGGCATGAGCAAGCCAGTGAAGGTCCAGGCCAAAAGCATTCGCTTTTAACCTGCTTATAAATTTCTCCGCATCAAAACCGGGAGCTTCCTGCATCCGGTAAGCCAGGTTTACAATCCTAACCCTTATACCTTTCCGGCTCAAATAATTGGCCATGGTTAAAAATCCAATGGGGTACATCTCAAAAATAGGGGTGCTGGGCACTAGATCACTCATGGGCCCATACATTATGGTTTTCTTTCTAAAATCATACACGCTGGGTGCATGAACCAAAACTAAATCCGCCTTCATCTAAATCCTGTCCCATAACCGGTTGACCTGGCCTGCCAGCCGGCGCTGCAGCCAGTCTACTTTTAACTGTGCTATGATATCATCTAATTGGTTTTTAATAAAATTCTTTTTGTCTTCCAGCGCCTCCATCTTCATAAAACCAGTGGCTTTTAGAAGTTCTTCCAGCTCCCGGCAACTCTTAAGCAGGGTGATATGGTTTACAAAACGGTAAATATAACTTATATCTCCGGCCAGGTCCCTGGGCCAGGGAGGAGGGAAAATACTGTAACCAATTAAAAAGCTATTCTTAAACAGTGAATTAATGCTTAGCATAGCCCCCACCCTTTCTTCCAGAATGCTTTCTATGGAAATCTTTTTTTCTTTCAGTTTCAGTAAATCGGCGTAAAGAGAAAGCCGGGCCTTATGGATTGATTTTAAAGAATTGATTACTTCATCAAAGATAAGCATATCCTCAAATTTTACCAGGTAGTTTACCGCCCGGGAATAAAGCACATCCCCAAATAACAAATTCAGGGTATAGCGGTCCTGGTCCTGGTCCAGTATTTTTTTACTGCCCCCCCACATATCAAAATTATGGAAACCGCAGCCCAGCCCCAATAGTTCAATTCCTGCCGCCAGATTCAAAATCTTCCATTCCCGGGAACCCTTCTTTCCAGTTAGATTGCCCCTGTATAAAAAAAGAAGCCCGGATGCGTATAATAATCGGCTATCATAATAGGGCTTAAGGTCAAAGGGGTAAAGCGTGGCTATATAGTCCAGCTCTTTTTCCACTATAGCCCTAATTTTCTTAACCACCTGGTTTTTATTTAACTGACTGATATTTCTTCCTTCTGTCTAAAATCCTCTGGTTTTTCCCTCTGGGCCTGCTTATAGGCCCTGACTCCTCTGCTATGGCTTCACTTCCGGGAAGTAGCTTGCTGCCGGTGTCCACTATTTATCCTCTGGTATAAAAAATATCTACAATTCTATATTAGGTTAGGTAATATAGTATAAAGGAGTGTTAAAAAAAGCAAAATTTAATTAAACTATCAAGCAATTATTATATCAGGCTAAATCAATTCTTCAGATCCGGTGCAAGCTTTTTCACCCGGTCCAAAAAACGGTCAAGCTTCTCTCTTCTAAAACTTATCTCTTTAGCCCAGTCATTTAAAAGATTTCTGCCCTCAGGGGTAATATGATATACCTTTTTTGCCGGACCCTGGCTGCGGGTTTCCCAGCTAAATTTTACAAACCTTTCTTTTTCCAGCGATTTAAGGGTACGGTATATGGCACCAACATCGCTATCGGCTTCGGTCAATCCCAGCTTCTGGTACCTGTCTGCCAGCTCATAACCATGAGAAGCCTCTTCGGCCAGCAGCAGAAGTATGGCCGGGGTAAGCAGCCGGCCCATTTTGCCACCGTGGCATAAACACTTGCTGTCATATTTGCACATATCTATTTCTCTTGTCCTGCTTAAAAGTTTACTCCAGTTCCTGCAGCATTTCCTCTGTCTGGACTAATTCCTGTTTTAGTTTCAGCCGGTATTGCCTCAGCCTTTTTATTTTTTCACTGGTGTCAGAAGTATTCATTCTGGCCTGGTTTTCCTTACAACTGCACTGGCCGCCCCCATGCATACTTCCAGACCTGCTATTATCTACACCAGCCGGCTTTACCTGTATCCCCAGCAGCCTTGCCCCTGCTCCGCTTTTCATGGAAAACAGGCCCGGACCACCCACCAGGCATTTTCCCTGGTCCACCTCTTGCTGCTGGCCATCTATGGTTACAGCAGCACAGCCTTTAATACCCACAAACACCACCAGGTCTTCCATCCGGCACTGGGGTATTTTCTCACCAGCAGCCAGATTTATTATCCTGACTTTAAATTCCGGCCGGTGGTATAAAACATTCTTATCCCTCTGCTGGTAGGGATAAGATTCTAATTCTATTAAATCAAATATCTGTGACATATTTATTTTTTCCCCTCTACCTTTATATCTTTTTTATCGGTAAGCTCAATCAGTTTTTCAATTATTATACCCATTATTATTACAAAAACTATGGTTAAACCAAGCCTCAACAGGGTAAATTTTAATCCTAAAAACTGTATCTCTATAAGTTCCTGGGGTAACTTTATGCAGGCCCAGGCGGATATAAAGATGATTATATTGGATCTTTTGGCACCCTTGTTAAGCAGTGCGGCTGCCATGGGAAAAGCGATATACAAAGGGCCGGTAGGCAACATGCCCAGGGCCAGGGATAAAACAATACCTTTGGTACCGGAGGCATATCCCATATATTTTACTACCATCCGATCCGGAATCCAGACCGAAAACAGCCCTATTATAATCATAACTGCAGGCAGTACCAGTATCAGCTCTAACAGGTAATTTTTAGACACGGTAAGTACCGGGACAGCCTTCTGGGGGAATATAAACAGTACAATAGCTGCTGCTATCAGAACTACAGCCATAGCCATGATATCCTTGCGCCTATTATTTTTACTTTTTTTGGCCTGGTTTATATCTTTCATAATATTACCCCCATAATCACGGCAATGGCTACCGCAAACAGAAAGCTAAGTACATTCCTTAAAATAGTCATCTTTTTTCCCATTTCCCTGAGCTCCAGGGGCAGTGTTGTTATTCCCACCATGGTAAGAGTAGTAATAAAAGCAGCAACCGACATAACTGAAGCCCCTCCGTCCAAAAGCGAAGCTGCCAGTGGAAATGATATAAGGGCGGGGATAAACAGGATGGAACCCAGAACTGCAGTAATCATTATTCCCCAGAAACCGGCCCGCTCACCTATAATATTGGATATCAGGTCAGCGGGAAAGAATCCTAAAAGAAAACCTATAAATACTATAATTATAATTATTAGCGGAAGTATCTTGGCGAAGGTTTTTACAGCAATTTTCAGTGATTTCTTGGTCTTTTCTTTGCTTTTTAGCACCGAAAATATAAGCCAGCCTATAGCTATGGCATTAATTATTATGGCTGTAAGATAATTACTGGCTATATTTCTCAATGTTTTCTCATCAATAGCTGATATATAAGGATAACTATATGTTAATTACATATAAATGTCAATTACATTGTTACTGGGATATTGCTGAGTTTATTTAGAAGCCAGCCTATAATAAGGCCTGCCATATAAAATAGCCGGCCAGGCCAATCAATATTGCCCCTGAAACCTTCTCTATAATATGCTGATATTTGGAGATAAAAGACAGATCCTTCAATATTCCGGTAAAAGTCCCTGCTACCAACAGGGGGATACTTCTTCCCAGGGCAAAAACAAACATAAGCAGCATACCATATACTGCGCTTCCCTTAAGTGAAGAAAAAGCCAGTACAGACAGAGTCACCGGCATAGTGCAGGGAGAAGCACCTATACCGAAAGGAATGCCTAAAAGCAATGCTCCCAGCATACCGCTTCCTTTTTTAGGGTTAATCTTTGAAAAGCTCCAGTTAAAATTAATATTTATAACTTTAAGCAGCCATAGTCCCATAATCAGGAGCACCCCGGCTATTATAAAGTTTAGCACCGTAGCATTACTTATAATACCCCCGATAAGGCCGGCAAACACCCCCAGCAGGGAAAGCATTAAAGCTATGCCCAGTATAAAAAAAAGAGAGAGGATAAAGCCTCTCTTTTTACTTTCAACCCTGGCTCCTCCCACATAAGCAGTGACAAATACAACGGTAGGCAATGTACAGGGGCTGAGCCCGCTTATAAAGCCACTGGAAAAAACTACCGCCAGTACTATATACAGGCTGCTGCCGGCATCGATATTAAGCATTCTTTACCTCCTCCAGCACTGTTTCTACCTCTTCTGTCTGGAAGGTACCTTCAAAAACCTCATAGGCTTGGCCCTGAGAGTCAAGCACCAGCAGGGAAGGCAGGGCAACTGCCCCTTTGTCCTTGGCAATTTCTAAAGCGGTTTGCATATCTTCCGAAGATAAGATCCCGGTATTTATGAACAGGGTATTAAAGCTATCCTGGTATTTTTCCATGATGTCGTAAGCCTGATGGTTATAGTTTTCAAAAAATATCCTGGTGCTTTCACAACATTCAGCATCATAGGAAAATACAATAATAGAAGGTTTCTCCGAATTTAATATCTGGTCATAGTACTGTTTCAAACTAAGAGATTCCTCCTGGGTTTGGGCTTCTTTGCTGTCTTCTTCTCCGCCTTCCTCTTGCACTTCCGACTTTTCTTCGCTTTGTTCAGTTTGTTCTTCTTCT
Organism: Actinomycetes bacterium; assembly: GCA_022396035.1. Classification (NCBI taxonomy): domain Bacteria; kingdom Bacillati; phylum Actinomycetota; class Actinomycetes; species Actinomycetes bacterium. Next base: position 62,961 of record JAIOXO010000003.1, read on the forward strand.
TTTATATCAGGTTTATCTTCCTCTTTCTCTAAACCCAAATCTTCAGGCTGTTCAGCCACAGGGTTATCATCTTCTAAAATACCGGTCTCTGTATATGGTGAAAAACCCTTTACTGCTATAAAAATTCCTGCAGCTACCAAAACAAATGCAGCCACAATTATTATTATCATAGTTCTTTTTTTCATATATCTCCCTATTTCACCTTTTCAAAATCCTTATAGCCGGTACCAACTATACTTACCCTCACACCTTATACAGTCTAGATAATTTATAATGCATCAACATGGAAATACCAGCACCGCATTTTTAACGGAACCTGAAGCTACAGCCTGAGCAGTACTCCCCAGAAGCATCTCTCTGGCTCCGCCATGTCCCTTTTTGGATAACATTATTAAATTAACTTCTTCTTTTTGGGCTACCGCTATTATCTTTTTAGCTGCATCCCCCACTTGTACATGGGTAAATACTTCTATCCTCCCGTCTACACCCGCCTTAATTTTTTCCAACAGGCTGCGGGCATCTTCTTTCATTTTCTCCAACTTATCTTTATTGGGAGCACTCTCAATTACATGCAGTAAATGGATCTGGCTAAAGATCCCCCTATTCTCACCCACTGCATCCAGTAGTTTTATAGAGCATTCTGAGAAATCGGTAGCTATTAACACCTGGGGAAACTTCAGACGGCAGTAGGGTTTTAGTTCCCCTTTATCCTGCTGAAACCTTTCTATGAGTAAAGGGGTATCGGTTATTCTTAACAGATCAAAAGCAGTACTCCCCAGAAATAAGCTTTTGATAAAGCCTCCGCCATGAGAACCCGCCAATATCAATGAGGCATTTTCTTCTCTGGAAATATTACTTAATTCTTCTGCAGGAAACCCGATCCTTACCACCACTTCTACTTCAATTCCCTCTTTTTTTAAATCTTGTTTCATCTTATTCAATTTTTCCTCATTAGGAGAAATCAAGTTAGAAGCATTTCCACCCGCTGACCTTATATCTACAATGTGGGCAAGTATCATCTCTTTCATGCCATAGTTTTTGAATTCATCAACACAATTCAACAGTAGTTTTGACTGTTGTGAAAAATCTATGGAAACCAATACTCTTTCGAACAGCATACAAACCTCCTTATTTTTTCTTAACCGGAAACCAGTGGCTGGTCCGGTTAGCAATGCTTACCAGGGCCAGCATTACCGGTACCTCTACCAGTACCCCCACCACCGTAGCCAGTGTAGCCCCTGACTGCATGCCAAACAGGGATATGGCCACTGCTACTGAAAGTTCGAAAAAATTGCTGGCCCCTATCATAGCCCCGGGAGCAGCTACTTTATGGGATAACTTCCACGCTCTGGCCCAACCATAGGCAATGGTAAATATGAGGAAAGTTTGTATAACCAGGGGAACTGCAATCAGCAATATATGTAAAGGGTTGGACAGTATGATATCACCCTGAAAAGAAAATATTATAATCAAAGTCAGCAGCAAACCGATTACGGTTACATGCTTGAATTTCTGCAAAAATACATTTTCAAAATACTCAATTCCCTTCCTTTTTATAATCAGAATCCGGGAAATATAACCGGCGGCAAAAGGAATTACCACAAACAATACCACTGATAAAAACAGGGTATTGTATGGCAGAAACACCTCGGTCAAGCCCAGAAGAAAAGCCACGATAGGCACAAATGCAAAAAGTATAATAATATCATTTACCGCCACCTGTACCAGGGTATAGGCCGGATCTCCCTTACACAGGTGACTCCAGACAAACACCATCGCTGTACAGGGTGCTGCCCCCAGCAGTACTGCTCCGGCCAGATACTCATTGGCCAGTGGAACTGAAATCAGCCTGCCAAAAACAATATGCAGGAAAAAATAAGCTATAGCATACATGGTAAAGGGTTTAATAAGCCAGTTGGTAACTGTAGTAACAGTAAGGCCTCTGGGTTTTTTAGTAGCGTTTAAGATGCTGGCAAAATCAATCTTTAACATCATGGGATAAATCATCAGCCATATCAGAATAGCCACCGGTATGGATACATTGGCATATTCAAAACGGCCAAGGGTCTGGGGCACCACCGGCAAGAACCTCCCGATAGCTACCCCGGCAACAATACACAGGGCAACCCATAGGGTTAGAAATTTCTCAAATAAAGGTAAGCTTGATTTTTTTTCCATTACAGATAACCCCTCAACATTTATTTCTTTAATATGCCTTCAATTTCCTGAACTGAAGGAATTTTTCCTGAAAACTTTACCTCACCATCTATAGCCAGAGCAGGGGTAGTCATTACCCCAAAATCTACTATCTGGTTTATATCAGTTACCTTTTCTACCTCTGCCTCAATATTTAAATTGGCAAGAGCCTCCATGGCATTCTGTTCTGTTTTCTTACACTTGGGACAGCCCGTTCCAAGAATCTGTATTTTCATTTAAATCTCCTTCTTTATGTTTACCCAAATAAATGTCCGAAAAGCATGCCTACAAAAGTAGACATGGTAATTACCAGCAGCACATAGGTGAGCGTCTTTTTGGCCCCCATAACCCGGCCAATAACTATCATATTAGGCAGAGAAAGGGATGGCCCTGCCAGTAGGAGGGTTAATGCCGGACCCTTACCCATGCCCAGATCCATCAAAGCCCTTATAATAGGAACCTCGGTCAGCGTTGAAAAATACATCAGGGCCCCAAATATGGAAGCTAAAAAGTTGGACCTTAAGCTATTGCCCCCAACCCAGGTCTCCACTATGCTTTGGGGTAAAAAGTATTTTATTACCCCGGCAATAAACACCCCGGCTAAAAGTATGGGGATAATCTGCCAGGCAAGCTTGCCGGTCTCCTTTAGCCAGTCCTTAATCTCATTTCTTTTAAAACCTATTATCAGTATAACTATTAACACCGCCAGGGAGACGCCAGCATATATCCACATCTGGGCGGCGCCAAAAACTAGGATACCCAACAGGGACAGGAAAAATATTATACCTATATACCTGGGTTTGGGGTGATCATCGCCTCCGGCAGCAGCTACAAAATTGCCATTATCCTGAAACCTTCTTTCATCCCTGGCCCAGATAACCGACATCAGCAAGCCTATAACCACTGAAAAGATTATAGCTCCTATCCCCCTGGCTATACCCAGATCGTATCCCAGGAGCCTGGCTGTATACACTATAGCCAGTATATTTATAGCCGGTCCGGAATAAAGGAAGGCTATTGCCGGTCCCAGGCCCGCCCCCCTCTTCCTTATGCCTGCAAAAAGGGGAAGTATGGTGCAGGAGCAAACCGCAAGTATGGCTCCGGAAACCGACGCCACGCTATAGGATATCCATTTTTTGGCCTTGGATCCAAAATACTTTAGAACTGCCCCTTTAGATATAAAAACCGCAATAGCTCCAGCAATAAAAAATGCTGGAACAAGACAAGTTAACACATGGGCGGATAAATATTCCAGTAAAGCCTGCCAGCCGCTGGTTACCGCTTCAATAAAAATTTCCATCAGGTTCTCTCCTCTTTGACAAATTGTCTTATCCTGTTTTCAATCTCATCTCTTACTTTTCTAAATTCCTCTGCCCTTTGCTCCGGGCTGCCGTATCCTCTGTCCGGATCCTTTAAGCTCCAGTGGATGTATTTTCCCTTTCCCGGAAAGCTGGGACATACTTCCCTGGCATGGTCACATACAGTTATAATATAATCAAAAGCCTGTCCTAAGAATTCCTCTACTCCCTTGGATCGCTGCCCAGATATGTCAATTCCCTGTTCGGCCATAACCTCAATTGCTACCGGATTTACCCGGGTAGGACTTATACCTGCACTCTCTACCTGCCACCGGGGCAGGTATTTTTTAAAAAATCCTTCAGCCATCTGGCTCCTGCAGGAGTTTCCAGTGCAAAGCACCAGGATTTTTTTGGTTTCCACAATTTCTCCTATCCTTTACAAATTTTATGCCTGTCAACTTCAGTAATCTTCTTTATATCCTGCCTTACGGCTGCATCTTCTTTTACTGAACCATATATACGTTCAATTATCTGCCTGGCATTTTTATCCATGTCCTGCGCCAGGCGATAATTAACCCATAACCCATCCTTGCTGGATTCAAGTATTCCTGCATTCTGCAGCACCTTTAAATGACTGGATATGGTAGGTTGGGACAGGCCGATAATTTCCTTAATTTCACAAACGCACAAATTCTTCCTGGCCACCAACAGCAGGACAATTCTTAGCCTGCCCTCATCAGCCATAGCTTTCAGTAACTTAGTTATGTTTTTTAGTTTATCCATAATACAGCCCCATTATAGTTATATATTTAAATATGTCAATATAGTTTTAAAATAAATTCTTTTTCCCTTTTAAATGGGATTCAAAATTACATTTATATCTACTATAATAGTCAATCATGAGGATAACAAGAAAACATCCTAAAAGGGCCCATAACTATGTATACTTGGTATACATAGTTATAATAATTGCCGCGCTGCAGTTTTTTGCCCTTAAGACCTTCTACCGGGAAATAGTAACCAAACTGCCAGATACACTGTTTAAAGTAACCCAGAAGTATCCCCGGGAAGAATTGACCTTAAATTTTGTGGACAAAAAAACTGAAGAGGCAGAAAAGAAAATAAGCCAGCAGCAAGCCGAAGAACTTATCCTCGAAGAGCCTGAGCCTGATGGACTGGAACAAACCACGGTGGGTACTGAAACCAGCATGGATCAGATAAACATATCCGAAGACCAGAAGGAGATTGTCTTAAAATCACTGGACATGCTGGAAGAAGGAAGGGCCTATCAATATGAGCTGTATCCAGATACAGGTTATCCCCCCGACGATGTAGCTATCTCTACAGATGTTATTGCCCTGGTTATGCGCGATTGCGGCTATGATTTAATGGAACTTATTTATGAAGATATAAGCCAGCATCCTGACGCCTACCCCATGGACATAGTGGACAGGGATGAGCCCATAAAATACATAGACTTCAGGCATGTGTTTTTTCAGGAGACCTTCTTCAGCCGTAATGCTCTCGAGCTTTCTACAGAATTCAATCCTGAAGAAAAATCCAATAACATACACTGGCAGCCCGGAGACCTGGTATTTTTCCAGTTTGATCCGGACAATCCCCACCAGGATATGGGGGGTATAATCTCTCCCAATATCAATGACCAGGGAGTTCCGCTGGTAATAATGACTTCCCGGGAACTGGGGAAGGTAAGTGAAGTGGATGTTTTACTTGAATATGATATCATCAGCCACTACAGGTATCCCTACCCGGAAGAATACCTCGATTAATTCTTCCAGAACATAAAGGGATTGAAATTGGTGTTGCGGTCATAATAATCAACCCGCTCATGCTTTTTCAGGGCGCCGACTACCTTATAGGTAGCGGGGGTCAGTATAACCTCCATACCCACTTTAAATATATAATTGGAAATTATGATAGAGGCTATAAGGGGCCAGCTGTAAAGGCCTGCGAATGCAATCAATACAAATATCAATGTATCCACGCCCTGGCCCACTATGGTGGAACCAATAGTTCTGGTAAACAGCCACCGGCCTGAAGTTGCCACTTTCATCCTGGCCAGTATATAGGAATTGGAAAATTCTCCCACAAAATAAGCGATAAGGGATGCAGTTACTATCCTGGGGGTCTGCCCCAGTATAGCCTGGTAGGCATCCTGCAGCTCCCACCCTGGTGCTGGCCCTGCCGCTCCTACCGCCGCCAGAGTTACCGACATAAGCAGTGCACAGAAAAACCCGATCCATATCACTCTCCTGCTTTTCTGGTACCCATATACTTCAGTAAGGATATCCCCGAATATATAGGAAATAGGGAAAAGAATAGTGCCGCCGTCAAAGGTAAACCTCCATATCTGCACTATCTTGGTGGAAGCGATATTGGATATAAGGAGCACTGCTACAAACAGCCCCACAATTAAATCAAAATACTTGTAATTATTCCTATCCATAGCATTAGTATTCTACAACAATAAAGGGTTTTTTTGCCACAAAATTAATATAATGGACCGATTTAGTATAAATATGTGCCCATACCTATTTTTGGGGCTATAGCCACACAGTCATTGCCCCCATCTACAATATAATATCTACATTTAGCTTATTTCTATAATGATTTTTACCACAGATTAAAGTGTTGATAAATTCAGCAATGCCGCCCAAACCAGCCAAGCTTAATAATACAGATTTATAGCTTCTAATATTAGTACATCTGGTATAATGTCCTAAAGTTTGTTTGACTATATACTTTTTATATTTTAATATGCAAATATAGGAGAATGGGTATTAAATGAAAAAAAATAATTTCTATGTCATTCATGCTGATGTTTGCAAGACTCTTTCCAATCCCAGAAGGCAAGCCATAATTGATGCCCTGCGTGACGGTCCCTTAACCGTGAATGACCTTATAGGGAAAACTGATATTCCCCAGGCCAATCTTTCCCAGCATTTAGCAATTCTAAGAGCCAAGAATGTGGTAAAAACCAAGAAAGAGGGCAATCACGTTTATTATTCAATTTCCAATTCCAAGATAATAAAGGCTTATGACCTTATAAGTGAAGTACTGATGGAAGAGCTCAGCAACAGGAGTGACATGATTAAGAAATCTTTTAAAAAATAAACCCTGGAGGAACAGGCAATGGATGATAAAAAAGAACAGCCTAAAGGCGCTTTGCTATTTATTTTAGGGGGAGCAGCAATGGGAGCATTTGCCGGCTATCTTATCAACAGGATTGGGGTTAAAAATATTGCTACTCTACTTAAAGCTAAAGACATCATACCCCCCAATGTGGCAGATATGGTTAAGGATTTTGCTACCAATAAGCTTGGCGAAAAATAATATCTTTACACAAAAAACTACTTACCATCCCATATTAAGGTAAAAAAATATAAGGGCTTTTTGCAGCCCTTATATTTTTATTTCTATCTATTTATTAATCCTTTTGAAGTTATCCCTTATTACGCGGCTTCTTCTTCATCACCATAAAATAATAGAGGATAGCAGCCAACCAGTAGAGTCCCACTACCCAGGAGGCTATTAATACCACCAGCCATATGGTTTTTGCGTTCTCCCCTCCGCTTGGAAATTCTTCATTCTTCCTCTTGGCACAATCTACAAGAGTAATAATCCATACAATAAACAAGAACAGGCCGACTAGTGCAAATATTGCCCAACATATGATAGCAAAAACACCTATACCCATTCCTAATGCGTCTGAAGCTTCCATCTTACCTCCTTATTGGTTATCATTGTTACATCTATTGAAATTTTATCAGTTAGTTATTTAAACTTCAATACTTTTCTCTAAAAATTATTAATTATTTTCTTAAATTGGGAGAATCGAACCACAGTCCGGTTATTATATACTCCTCAAGTTCAGTATCCATTACTACAGTAACCAGCACCTCATCCTCACTGAACCAGGCCTGGTAGTACAGGGATATGTTTTCCCCCTTCCTGAAGCACGGATATACTCCTTGCTGCCTTCCTGGTAAGTACCTATGGCCTTACTCAGCTGTACCGAGAGTGACTGATTAAAATTTTCTTCAGTAATTGACTGAAGCATCTGGTCTGAAAATTTCCTGGAAAAACGGCCATAGTCTTCCTGGGCCAGCCCCACCAAACAATTTTCTGTAATCCTGTCTGCCTTTTCCCTGACCTCAGGACTCAACTGTATTTCATTTCTGGAACAACCGTAAAAAGATAATGCCAGCAACAGCAACAGCAAGGCAATAATTATCTTCCTAACCATCGTTCACCTTCTTAAGCAGCCAGGCCATATTCTCTCCCAGTATCCTGAAGGTTTTCATTCCTTCTTCATCCTCTCTTATCTGGCCTGGTTTAGATCCCAGGCCAAAATTCCAGTAAATTGAAGAAGGTAAAATTGTCTGGTTCAACATATACATATTATTTATCTGGTTAAGGGTATCTACTGCACCCTGCCTTCTAACCGCAGCAACAGCCGCGCATACTTTTCTTTTTAACCGGTAACCGCCAGCCCGGGCACAATAACCCATCCTGTCCACCAGAGCTTTGGCTACAGGAGTAACCGAGCCAAAATAGACCGGGGAGCCAATCAGTATTCCCTGGCTGCCATAAGCCTTACTAAGGTAACTGTTCATATTATCCTCATCTATTACACAGAATCCATCCTGTGTCTTCTTACAGACCCCGCAACCGTCACAGGGTAAAATTGTTTCTGAGCCTATCTGTATCAACTCCGTAGTTATATTTTCTTTTTCCAGCTGCTCAAATACCGTCTCCATGGCAATAAAGGTATTCCCTTTTTTATGGGGACTGGTATTAAATCCAATTACTTTCAACTTCTTACCTCCATCTATGTTAAATAAATTCTGGGAATCCTGGGACCAATCATGCAGACAATCTCATAATTTATAGTTCCCATGATTTCAGCAAGCTGATCCGCAGTAACCGATTTGTCCTCTGCCTGTCCTATTAAAATAACTTCATCTCCTACAGACACCCCCAACCCGGTTACATCTACCATAAACTGATCCATGGTAACATTACCCACCACCGGAGCATATTTTCCATTCACAATAACCCTGGCTTTATTGGAAAAAAGCCTGCTGTATCCATCAGCATAACCTACAGGAACTACAGCTATCAGGCTGTCTCTTTCAGTCCTGAAAGTTCCGCAATAAGATACTGTCTGGCCTCTGGCCACCGCTTTAAGCAAAGCAACCCTGCTCTTTAAGCTAAGTACCGGTTCCAGCCCTAAGGGGCAGGGACGGTCAAAGGGATTTAAGCCATACATGGCAATTCCCACCCTGGCCATATTAAAAGGCAAACCCGGCCTGCCTATAAAAGCAGCGCTATTTGCGCAATGGACAAACCTGATTTTGCCTATTATGGATTCTGCTGCCTCTACCGCTTCCTTAAATCTTTCCAGCTGCAATACGGTAAGCTGCGAACCCAGCTCACTGGCACAGGCAAAATGAGTAAAAATTCCTTCAATCTCCACATAGGGCAACCCGGCAATAGCTTCCACCTGCTGATGGACCTGATGGTAATTTATGCCCAGCCGGCTCATTCCGGTATCGATATTTAGGTGACATTTCACCTTCCGGCCGGTCTGTTTAGCCCTGACACTGAATTCCCGGGCCTTCTTCCAGCTGCTAAAACAGGGAATCAGGTTGCTGGAAATCGCCGGACCTACAGCCTCCGATGGTATTTCCCCCAGTACATAAACAGGGCTTTCTATTCCATTCTCTCTCAGATCCCTGCCTTCCTGTACCAGGGCCACTCCCAGCCCATAAGCTCCCCGGGATAAAGCCCTTTTTGCCACTTCCACTGCCCCATGGCCATAAGCGTCAGCTTTAATGACTGCCATCAAACTAACCTGACTGCCCGCAGAACAACCCTTGAGCAGCTCCATATTGCGGTCAAGTTTATTCAGGTCAATTTCGGCCCAGGCATTCCTATATTGTTGGCTTTCAGTACCCAAATTACTATTTCTTAATCATTGATTTTACAATATCTGCCCTGGTAATTATGCCTACCAGTTTCTTATCTTTATTTATAACCGGCACCCGGTTTATATCGTTCTCGGTCATAGCATTGGCAATTTGATTAACCGGAGTATCTTCATCTACAGAAACCACTTCTGCAGTCATTATGTCTTCAACCCTGGTTGCCAGATGTTTTTTTAAACTCTTCTTGAATTTGGACAGGCTCTCCAGATAGATTATGCTGTCCAGAAGCTTAAAATAGTGGGGGAAATGAAGATCAGTATCCTGGATGATAATATCACCCTCGGTTACAATCCCTACCATCTGGTCCTTATCCATTACCGGTACCCCGCTGATCCTGTTTTCCACCAGCAACTGGGACAACTGGTCTATGGAAGCATCCCTGTCTATAGTTATTACATCTTTGTTCATTATTTCTCTAGCTAATTTTTCTGCCATCATTCACTCCTCATATATTATTTTTTCCAGCTTTAAAAAAACCTTCTTTATGCCTTCCAGCAGATCGGTAGCCACCATAGAGGTTCTGCTGGTCTGCCTGGATATCATATCTGAAGCCAGTCCATGTATATAGGTACCGCAGACAGCAGCATTAAAGTTATCCATGCCCTGGCATATCAAAGATGAAATTATACCGGTTAATATATCTCCGGTCCCCGCAGTGGAGAGCGCCCAGTCACCGGTATTGTTTATAAAAGTAGTTCCATCCTGCTTGGTTATAAGGGTGCGTGCGCCTTTTAGCACTGACACCAGATTAAACTTTCCGGCTGCCTCTATATTCACTTCATACCTCTGCTCCAGAGCAATCCTGTTCATGCCCATTATCAAGGACAGCTCCCCTGCATGGGGAGTAATAATGACATGGGAAAAATCCGGATACTGGTCGTTGTTTACCTCACGGACCCCATATATGGCTGCCAGCCCGTCTGCATCCAGTACTGTTGGTTTATGGACCCTTTTGAGTAACTCCCTTACCAGCCTTATGGTGCTTGAATTCTTGGATATGCCCGGGCCAATAGCCAGGGCATCATATTTGGAGCTTAATTCCACAATTTCTTCCAGGCTGTCGTAATGGATAGACAAATCATCAGTCTGATCAACAGGATAAGTCATCACCTCGGTAAGCTTCTGCTCCAATATGGGGTTAAGCTCCCAGGGACAGACCAGGGTAACCAGACCCGCTCCTGCCCTCATGGCAGAGTTGCAGGTCATGGTTGCCGCTCCGGTAAGACCTACCGATCCAGCCACCACCAGCAATTTTCCCACACTGTGCTTGTAGGACCAGGCCTTTCTCCGGGGCAGTCTTGAGCCCACCCAGTCCATGCCGGTTTCAAATATCTGCTCATACTGCTCAAAATATTTTTCAGGTATTCCTATATCTACAACCTTTACCCTGCCCGCATAACCAGCACCGGGATAGTTCAGCAGTCCCAGTTTTTTGCACCCGAAAGTAATGGTAGCATCAGCCTTTATGGCCACCCCCAGAACCTTGCCGTTATCGGAATCAATACCGGAAGGGATATCAACAGAGTAAACTGCCTTTTTCCTGTCATTTATAGTCTCTATTATCTTCTTGGCCGGGCCATATATGTCTTTTCCATGCAGCCCGGTTCCAAAGATAGCATCGATTACAAAATAAGCTGTGTCCAGTTCCTGCAAAAAATAATCCCAGGATTGACTGTTTTCAACATTGAGGAAAAAAACATGCTCCGGGGCCATCTGGTTCAGCTGTTCAAAATAATGGGCTGAATCGCTGCTGAACTTTTCAGTAGGAGTAATATAGAAAACCTTAACCTCAATCTGGGACTTGATAAGGTCACTGGCAGCCACAAAACCATCGCCGCCATTATTGCCGCCTCCACATACCACTACACCGGCAGCATTCTTCTTTCCCTTCAATTCGGCCTTCACCGCTTTGGCCACACTGCTGCCCGCATTTTGCATCAGCCGCCTGGAATCAACGCCGTCCTGGATACACCGGGAATCTATCTCTGCTATCCTGCTCCCTTTTAATACTCTATTCATATAAACCATCCTCAGTTTGGGTTTAAGGATATTATAACAAAAAATCTGGCGATAAATTAAAACTTATTGTTTAATGGAAACCGCAAAGGCCACGGCATAATCCCTGGTAGCAGATATTGAGACCTCTACCTTCTTTATTTCTAACTGTTCCAGCAGCAAGGCACCCCTGCCAGAGATGGTCACCCCGGGCTTATCCGGGCCCAGTATTTCAATATCCAGAAACGATAATCTGGATCCCAGGCCGGTCCCCAGGGCTTTAGCCACTGCCTCTTTGGCAGCAAACCGGGCAGCAAAGCTCTGCCACATTTCCCTGCCCCTGCTTCTGCAATAACTAATCTCCTGGGGAGTAAATACCCGGGCGGCAAATGACCGGGTATCCCTGATAGCCTTGCCTACTCTCTCCACCTCTATAATATCAGTACCCACGCCATATATATCCATGGTTACTCCACGGTAACGCTTTTTGCCAGATTCCTGGGCTGGTCAACATCCCGGCCCAGTTTCTTGGCAATATAGTAAGAATACAGCTGCAAAGGAACCACGGTAAGAATTCCTGACAGCTCCTGGCATATTTTTGGAATACCAAAGCAATAATCTACATAATTTCTTAGTTCCTGGTTGCCCTCAGTGGTAATTGAAAACAGGGTAGCCTTTCTGGCCCTTGCTTCCTGGATATTTCCCAGTATTTTTTCATATACCAGGTCTCTGGGCATAACGCCCACCACTACTGTGTTCCGGTCGGTTAAAGCAATGGGCCCATGCTTCATCTCCCCTGAGGGATAACCCTCAGCATGGATATAGCTAACCTCTTTTAACTTCAGGGCTCCTTCCAGAGCCATGGGCAGCCCGTAGATCCTGCCCAGAAATAAAAAACATCCAAACTTGAAAGTTTTGTCAGCTATCTTCTTGATCTCCCGGCTGTTATCCAGTATCTGCTGTACCTTATCCGGCACTGCCAGCATCTCCTGTACCAAGTCCTGGTACTGCCCGGAGGAAATGGTGCCCCTTATATGCCCAAAATAGAGGGCCATAAGATATATAACCACCAGCTGGGCGGTAAAGGTCTTGGTGGCACAAACCCCAATCTCGGGACCGGCATGAGTGTATATGACTGAATCCGATTCCCGGGCAATGGTGCTGCCCACCACATTGGTAATAGCTGCCACCTTTGCCCCCTTGATTCTGGCCTCCCTTACCGCTGCCAGGGTATCAATGGTTTCTCCTGATTGGGTTATAGCTACAAACAGGCAGTTATCCTCCACCATGGGATCCCGATACCTGTATTCGGAACTATAATCTATCTCCACCGGTATCCGGGCCCACTTCTCTATCACCTGTTTACCTACCATTGCAGCATGGTAGGAGGTTCCACAGGCTATGATTTGTATTTTCTTAAGTTCAGATATCTGTTTTTTATCCAGCCCCAGTTCCCCAAAATCAAGTTCTCCATCTACCAACCGGCCCCTCATAGTCTCCTTTATGCCGTAGGGCTGTTCAAAAATTTCCTTTAACATAAAATCTGCATATCCTGCTTTCTCTGCGCTCTGGATACTCCAGTTAACTTTAAAAGGCTTCCTGGATACCTTCCTGCCCTCCCGGTCAAAAATCTCTACCCTTTTGGGGGTGACCCTTACTGTTTCATAGTCCTCTATAATCAGGAAAGTCCGGGTATGTTCCAGCACTGCCGGCATATCCGAGGCCAGAAAATTACCGCTGCCGGAAATCCCCACCACCAGTGGACTGGCAATTCTGGCTGCTATAAGCTGGGCCGGACTGTCCGTGCTGACCGCCACTATGGCCCCGGAGCCCTTTATTTTGCCCACAACCTTCTGCATGGCCGGTAACAGATCCCCCTCATTATATTTTTCCAGTAGATGGGCCAGCACCTCGGTATCGGTCTGGGAAACAAATTTATGCCCTTCAGCCTCCAGCTCAGTTTTTAGCTGCTGGTAATTTTCTATAATACCATTATGCACCACCGCAATCCTGCCGCTGCAGTCCAGGTGGGGATGGGCGTTTTCCCTGCTGGGTTCCCCGTGGGTAGCCCATCGGGTATGGCCTATCCCACAATGTCCGTCTACACTTACTCTTTCCAGCTGGGCCTCCAGCTCCCTTATTTTGCCTGCTTCCTTTACTACCTCCAGCAAAGGAGTCTTTTTGTCATCACCAGTGACTGCTATGCCTGCCGAATCATAACCCCTGTATTCAAGTCTCCTTAAGCCATCGATTAATATTTGCCGGCAATTCTTTCTGCCCGTATACGCTACTATTCCACACATTAATTTCCTCCTGTTAACAATCCTTCCGTCTATATTTACAGGTTATGTAATAAACCTTGCCCCCAGGTTTGCTGTATTCATTAGTACTGGCGGCCAATATAATTTTTATAAACAAAGGGAGAAGTCATAATTGATAATAGACTATAATAATTTATATTAAAAGAAATCTTACCCCCCATGGCCAGCTTCCTGCCGTTAATTGGCTGTATAACCGTATGGTCGCTGCTCTGCCCCACTACTTTTATGCTGTCATCTACCGGGCATAAATTATCAGCATCAGCATCCTGGGCCCCCAGAGCAAGTATAGCCTTATTACCGCTGCGCTTGACCTCTATAATCTCTGCCTCCAGGCAAAAACTATCATTATAGGCGCCCTCAATCTTATTATAGCCCACAGTTTCATGGCCTAAAAGTATGGCTTCTCCTATCCTTAACTGGTTTATCTCCTCGGGGATCTGTCCTGAAAATACCTGCTTTAGAAGGCTTGAGTTTCCTCCTGATAACACCGGAATATGCTTCCCTGTTGAAGCCCTGATTTCTCTCTGTAAAGTAGACAGCACAAAAAGGCTGTTATAGGTAGGCTTCTTGCTGGATATGCAGCGTGCATTAGTTCCCAGACTGGCTATATTAACATGCGACAGCCTGAAGACTTTCCTGCAAAAGGGCAGCACCTGCGAAGGTAACAGACCCTCCCTGAGATCATCGGTATCCAGCATAACCATTATGGAATGGGTTATGTTTTTCTTCCGGCAAACCTTATTTATAGCCCTGGCCACCTCAATCTGAGTACAGGCACTTACATCACATATTTCGGCAGTCTGTTCAGCCTCGCTGAGCATTGGGCTCCGGAGCTGCATCAGCCGGTAATGGTTAAAATTCTTTTTTAAAAGCTTGAGGTTCTTTAGCCTGCTGTCTCCCAGCGTCTCAATTTTGGAGCTGGTAATAGCAGCTGTAATTACCGGATCAGCAAGAACACTTTTAGTAACAGCAACGACCGATATACCCTGGCCGGCACATCGGTCGCAAATAATCTTCGCATTATGGGCTATCTTATCTGTATAAATGTTTAACTTAGGAAATTCCACCAAACAATTATTACCTCTTTGAGAACTGAGGTCTCTTTCTAGCTTTCTTCAGACCGTATTTCTTTCTTTCCTTCTCACGAGGATCCCTGGTAAGCATTCCTTCTTTTTTAAGAATAGGCCTGTATTCAGCATTAATTTCAAGTAAGGCCCTGGATATACCATGCTTTAAAGCATCAGCCTGAGCACTCACTCCTCCGCCGGTAATGCTGGCAAGAACATTATAGGCACTGTCGGTACCAGTTAACTTCATGGGTTCTTTTATTCTAATAACCAGCGACTGTAGTGGAAAATAGTCTTCCAGTTCTCTCTTATTTATATTTATCTTTCCATCACCAGGAACCAGCCTTACTTTGGCTATTGCTCCCTTTCTTCTTCCAGTAGCATAATAACATACACTGTCTGCCAACTTCTATTCCTCCTCAAATCTCTATTTTTTCAGGTTTCTGGGCCTGATGCGTGTGATTATCATCAGCATAAACCTTTAACTTTTTAAAAATTTGCCTGCCCAGTCTATTATGGGGAAGCATACCCTTTACAGCTAAACTTACTACCTGTTGGGGCTTCCTGTTCATCTTCTCTTCCAGAGTTTCCGTCTTAAGATTTCCTACATAGCCGGAATGCCTGTAGTATTTTTTCTGCTTCAGCTTATCTCCGGTAACCTTTATGCCTTTTGCATTTATAACTATTACATAATCCCCGCAATCCACATTGGGAGTAAAAATGGGCTTATCCTTACCCCTCAAAAGCCTGGCTGCCACTGTAGCCAGCCTTCCCAGAGTTTTGCCCTGAGCATCGATTATGTACCATTTTCTTTCTATTTCTTCCTTTTTTGCATGAAAAGTTTTAAATCCCAATTCCGTCATTATCTTCCTCCAATCAGTATAAGACCTTGGTCAGGAACAACCCCTTCGCCGGGGCGGTTTTACCAGCCAGCTCCCTTTCCCTTGCCTCTAATGCCTTGTGGATAGATTCCAGAGACCTCAGTCCCTTTCCCAGCTCCAGTAAGGTACCCACTATAATCCTCACCATATTATATAAAAAGGAGCTTCCTTCTATCCTGAAAATTATTAAATTATCAATATTTCTTATAATATCCAACCCATATATTATACGGATTGTGCTTCCATACTCACCCTGGTTGCCAAAAGCCTTGAAATCTTTCTTGCCCTGTAACAGGCCGGCCGCTTTCTTCATCAGATCCAGGTCCAATTTCTGGGTAACCATTATGCTGTATCTCTTTAAGAAAACACTTTGCACCCTATCATTTACCACATAATAGCTGTACTGCCTTCTCACCGCGTCTCTTCTGGCATCAAACTCATCTTCCGCCGGGCTGATATCCATTATGGATATATCATGGGGTAAAACACAATTCAGCGACCATTTGAACCGGCCAATATCCTGGTGGCTGCCAAGCTTGAAATTTATCACCTGGTGCAAAGCATGAACCCCCGCATCGGTCCTTCCTGCATACTTTATGCTGACCTCATTACCGGTTACTGCCGCAATAGCCTGCTGGATGCAGCCCTGTATGGTAGCCACACCTTCAGGCTGGATTTGAAACCCACAGTACTCTGTACCATCGTATTCAACCACAGCCCTGTAATTTACCATGGTTATCCCAGCCCATCTGTTGTCAAATTAACTATTCTATCAGTTCCATAATAACCACCTGAGCGTTATCACCCACCCGGTTCTTAAGCTTAAGAATCCTGGTATATCCGCTGGAACGTTCATAGGCAGCTGGCACCACTTTGTCAAAAAGCATCTGTACCGCCTTGTAATTGCTTAAAAGCTTAAGGCAGCGCCTTCTGGCTGCCAGGTCGTCTTTCTTAGCAGTGGTTATTAATTTATCCACAAACCCTCTTAACAGCTTAGCTTTGGGGAGGGTTGTTTTTATTCTGCCATGCTCAAACAGGGAAATAGCCATATTGGCCATCATCGCCTTCTGATGGCTGCTATCCTGCCCAAACCTGGGCCCTTTTTTTGGTACTACCATATCCTATCTTCTCCTGATTTAACTATTTTTTCTTAAAGGATAAACCTAAGTCCTTTACTTTATCTTTTACTTCCTGAATTGACTTCTGCCCAAAATTCCTTATATCCAGCAGTTCATCTTCACTATAATTTAGAAGCTTCTCCACTGTATCAATTCCTTCTCTTTTCAGGCAGTTATAAGCCCTTACCGATAACTCCAACTCCTCTATGGAAGGATAGGAAGGCTTCTCTTCTTCTTCCTTAACCTCCTCAAAGATGGGATCATCTTTGTTGTTATTATCAGAAAGGTCAATAAGCAAGGCCATATAATCATTTATAATCTTGGATGCCTGGCTTAAGGCATCTTCCGGTTTAACACTGCCATTGGTAGTTATATCCAGAACCAGCCGGTCAAAGTTGGTCATCTGCCCCACCCTGGTATTTTCCACCTTAAAAGAAACCTTCTTTATGGGTGAAAATATGGTATCCAGAGGAACTACACCGATGGGATCGCCTTCCACTGAATTTTCCGCAGAGGTCTTATACCCCTTGCCCTTTTCCAGTATCAGTTCTGCTTTTAACTCGCTATCCTTGCTCAGAGTAGCCAGATAAGTATCAGGATTTATAATTTCAACTTCGGAACTTAACTTAATATCAGTAGCCTTTACCGCAGCAGCTCCCTTTTTGGACAGCTTTAGCTTTACCGGCTCCTCGGAATCCATCTTAAATACCACGCCTTTTAAATTGGCAACAAACTCCAGTATGTCCTCTTTCATCCCCTTAAGGGTAGAGAACTCATGCTTTACATCCTCCAATTTAATCCTGGTTATGCCCACTCCCTCAATAGATGAAAGCAGCACTCTTCTTATGGAATTGCCCAGAGTATGCCCGAATCCTCTTTCCAGAGGTTCTACCATAAACTGGCCATTATAATCGTCTGTATGTTTAACTGTAACTTTTGGTTTTTGCATTTTAAGCAATTTAAATCTACCTCCCAAGCTTAAATATTCTACTTAGAATACAGCTCTATAATTATACGCTCATTAATAGGTACCTTTATCTCTTCCCTGGTAGGAACCCGCAGGCATTTTCCCTTAAGCTGGTTTAAATCAACCTCCAGCCAATCCGGAGGGGTCAGGCTGGCTGCACTCTCTTTAGCTTCCAGAACAGGGACAATATCCTTGCTCTTATCAGCTATGCTTATCTCCTGATTTTCCTTTACCTGATATGAAGGTATATCTACAACTTTGCCATCCACCGTTACATGGCCGTGGCCGACCAGCTGCTTGGCCTGTATTCTGGAAGAGGCCAGCCCTATAAGATATAATACATTATCCAGCCTGGTCTCTAAAAGCTGCAGCAGTATTTCACCGGTAATCCCCTTTTTCTTAACTGCCTGCTCGTAATAATTTCTAAATTGTCTCTCTCTCAGGCCATAATACCTCTTTGCCTTCTGTTTCTCTCTTAACTGAGAATAGTACTCGCTCTCTATGGTCCTTCTCTTGGCTTTTTCCCCAGGTACATAGGGCTTTCTCTCCATAGCACACTTATCAGTAAAGCACCTCTGGCCTTTTAAAAACAATTTTTGTTTTTCTCTCCTGCAGAGTTTGCAGGGTGAACCAATTTTATTAGTCATGTCCTTGTAACTCCTTTATTTATTCTACACTCTTCTTCTCTTTGGCAACCTGCACCCATTATGAGGTACAGGAGTTACATCAGTGATGTTTCCAATCTCAATACCTGCAGCCTGCAGAGATCTTACTGCAGTTTCTCTGCCTGATCCTACGCCCTTTACCCTTACATCTACCTTGCTTATCCCGTGTTCCTGGGCTTCCCTGGCTACTTCATTGGCTGTAATCTGGGCTGCAAAGGGAGTACTTTTTCTGGAGCCTTTAAACCCCTTTCCTCCTGCACTGCCCCAGGCAATGGTATTGCCGTTCTGATCAGTGATATTAACAATGGTATTGTTAAAAGTAGACTGTACATGGGCTATTCCATAAGCAATATTTTTTCGCTCTTTTTTTCTTAACCTTCTTTTAGTGGTTTTTTTAGCCAAAACCTTTACCTCCTAATTAACCTGTTTTTTGCTTCTTCCTGATGCCTACGCCACGTTTTCTGCCCTTCCTGGTTCTGGCGTTGGTATGGGTCCTCTGACCCCTCACCGGAAGACCTCTTTTATGCCTGATGCCTTTATAAGAGTTGATCTCTATAAGTCTCTTAATATTCTGGGTCACTTCTCTTCTCAGATCGCCTTCCACCTTAACATTGGTATCTATATACTCCCTTATTCTGGCAACCTCATCCTCGCTTAAATCCTTGGTCTTTAAGCTTTTGTCTATTTTTAGATCTTCCAAAATCTTATTTGCCTTGGATCTTCCAATCCCAAAGATATAGGTTAATGAAATACTTATATGCTTATCCCTTGGAATATCTATGCCTGCTATTCTAGCCAACTTTTAACCTCCTTAACCCTGTCTCTGTTTATGCCGAGGGTTCTTACAGATAACCATAACCCTGCCCTCTCTTTTTATAATTTTGCAATCATTGCAAATTTTTTTAACAGATGGTTTCACTTTCATTTTGCTAACCTCTTTTATTAAATTATTTCTTCCTGTATGTAATTCTGCCCCTGCTCAAATCATAGGGAGAGATCTCTACCTTTACCGTATCTCCAGGCAAGATCTTAATATAATGCATCCTCATCTTACCGGATATATGGGCCAGTATCTTGTGACCATTATCCAACTCCACCCTAAACATAGCATTGGGCAAAGCTTCCAGTATAGTACCTTCTGCTTCTATAATGCCTTCTTTTTTACTAATCTTATTCCCCTTTTTAATTTATCCAAAGCGCAAATATGTAGATTACCAAAAAATTAAACCTATGTCCACATATTTTTTTAAATCCTGGAAAGCACCATGGGCTCTCCGTCAGTTATAGCAACCATATCCTCAATATGGCAGGAAGTGCTCCCGTCTTCGGTAACCACCGTCCAGCCATCGTCTAAAACCTTAACCCCGCTGCCCCCTGTATTGAGCATGGGCTCTATAGCAAATACCATTCCTGCCTTAAGTTTGGGTCCCTGCCCCGGAGGGCCGTAATTGAGTATCTGGGGATCTTCATGCATGTTCTTGCCAATACCGTGACCCACAAAATCCTTAACCACCGAAAAACCGTCCCTCTTGGCCCTTTCTTCTATCTGATGAGAAAGATCTGAAAGCCGGTCCCCTATCCTGCATTGTTCGATACTCAAGTCAAGGGCTCCTTTGGTAGCCTGCCACAGCCGCCTGGTGACTTTTTTTACATCCCCCACCAAAAAACTCCGGGCTGCATCACCAAAAAAACCATCCAGTTTTACCCCTACATCTATGGATACCAGGTCCCCATCCTTTATTTTTCTCTTGCCGGGTATCCCGTGCACCACTTCATCATTTATAGATGCACATATACTGCTGGGAAAAGGTACGCTGCTTATCCTTCCCTTATAGCCTTTAAAAGCAGGAATGCCTCCCCGGTTGGAAATTATTTTTTCCGCAACCTTGTCCAGGTGTCCGGTAGTCATGCCCGGTTCTATTATATCCTCAATTTTTAAAAGAACTTCTGCCACCACCCGGGCAGCTTTTTTCATTTTCTCAATCTCTTCAACAGACTTGCATATTATCATAGACTCCCCAGAATCCTCTCCGTAACCTCGGAAAGGGAAGCCTCCCCGTCAATATCAACCAAAATGTCCCTATCCCGGTAATAGTTTATAAGGGGCTCGGTCTGCTGGCTGTAGACATCCAGCCTTTTTTCTATTACCTCTACATTATCATCTTTTCTCTTAATCAGCTTCTGCCCGCAATCAGGACATTTAGACTGCCCACCTTCCTCCATGGTGGACACCTGCCTGCAATCAGGGCAGATCCCCCTGGATGTGAGCCTGCTTATAACTTCCTGTCTGCCAACATCAATATTTATAACCTTATCCACAGATAAACTCAGTGCTTTAAACCTGTTTTCCAACATCCTGGCCTGGGCCAGATTCCTGGGAAAACCATCCAGTATAAACCCGCGACTGGCTTCAGGACCGCTTATTTGCAGCTCTATAATCTCTATAATCAGTTCATCCGGTACCAGCTTTCCGGTCTCTACATATTCCCTGGCCTTATTTCCCAGCTGGCTTCCAGTCTTTATCTCTTTCCTTAAAATATCTCCGGTAGATATATGAGGTATCTTAAATTTTTCTGCTATCTTCTGAGCCTGGGTGCCCTTTCCGGCCCCGGGAGGCCCTAACAGTATAGCTATCATTTCAGAAACCCCTCATAATCTCTCATGGTCAACTGAGACTCCAGCTGCCTCATGGTATCCAGGGCTACACCTACAGCAATAATTATTGAAGTGCCTCCAAACTGGAAAGGCAGCTGCATATAATTAATTAAAAGCTCCGGCATCAAAGCCACCAAGGCCAAAAATATAGCCCCGGGAAGGGTAATCCTGTTCAATATATTGGTAAGATAATCAGCAGTATTCTTGCCCGGCCTGATTCCCGGTATAAATCCGCCATATTTCCTTAAGTTATCAGCAGTATCTATAGGATTAAAAGTTATGGCTGTATAGAAATAAGCAAAGAATATAATCAGTAAAGTATAAACCACCGCATATATAGGATTCAATCCACCCTCGGTAGTAGCACTGAGTGCCTGGGCAAAAGACTGTATAAACTGGTTGGGAATAAACTGGGCAATAGTAGCCGGAAACAGCAGCACTGAAACAGCAAATATAATTGGCATTACCCCGGACTGGTTAACCTTGAGCGGTATATAGGTACTCTGGCCCCCAAAAACCTTTCTGCCTACCACTCTTTTGGCATACTGTACCGGTATCCTTCTTTCTCCCTGCTGAATCATTATAACTGCCATAACCACCCCCACAGAGATCAGCAGGAATAATATAATATACACTATATCGCCGCCCCTCAGCCTGAATAAGCTTATAAACTGGCCGGGAAGCCTGGAAACAATAGACGCAAATATAATCAGGGAAATTCCATTTCCTATACCATGCACATTTATAAGCTCGCCCAGCCACATAATTATGGTGGTACCAGCAGTAAGAGTTAACACTATAAGGGACACATGCATAAAATCAAACTGGGGTATGGCCCCAAAGCCCCTGAAATAAAAAACCATGGCTACGGACTGAACCAGCGCTAGTCCGGCAGTAAGGTACCTGGAAATCTGGTTAATCTTCCTCCTGCCTACTTCGCCCTGCTTGGCCAGCATCTCCAGCTTGGGTATTACTACCTGCAGCAGCTGCATGATAATGGTAGCGGTAATATAGGGCATAATACCCAGAGAAAAAACCGCAAACCTGCCCAGGGCTCCACCGGAGAACAGATCCATCATTCCTATAACCCCGGTTTCTACCTGGCTGGTTATAACCGAAGCATCAACCCCAGGAACCGTAATGGTCCCGCCAAAGCTGTAAATAGCCAAAATGCCAATGGTGAAAAGGATTTTATTCCTTATCTCCTTTATCCTAAAGGCGGTAAGTATGGCCTTAAACATGTTTTATAACCTCCGCTTTACCCCCGGCTTTTTCAATCTTTTCCTTAGCCGACTGGCTAAAGCAGTCAGCCTTGACGGTAATGCTTTTAGTTATATCTCCATCTCCCAGCACCTTGACCATCCTGTTCCTTTTAAGAAGAAGGCCTGCCTTCTGCAGCTGATCATAATCAATTACTGAATCCTGGTCAAACCTTTCCAGGTCACCTACATTTAATACGTTATAAACTTTCTTTCTGGTATTTTTAAAACCCTTCAGATGAGGCAGTCTCCTCTGCAAAGGCATCTGGCCGCCTTCAAAGCCGATTCTGGTTTTACCTCCTGAACGGCACAGCTGGCCCTTGGTACCCCTACCCGAAGTAGTACCATGCCCAGAGCCGTCGCCCCTGCCCACTCTCTTTTTAGGTTTCAATGTACCTTTTGGCGGTTTTATGTCACAAAGTTTCACTTGTATTTACCTCCGATTTAATTAGCTCTCATTTTTTTTATCTGTTCAGGTGTCTTCAGTGACTTAAGTCCACTGACCGTAGCATTTACAATGCTTAATGCATTGGGGCTGCCCAGAGATTTGGTAAGAATATTCCTAACCCCGCCCAGCTCCAATACTGCCCTCACCGGGCCACCGGCGATAACTCCGGTACCTTCTGAAGCCGGTTTCATAAATACATGTCCAGCACCATAACGTCCATTTACTTCATATGGTATAGTGCCTTCAATCAGCGGCAACTCAAACATATTTTTCTTGGCATTATTAACACCTTTTCTTATAGCTATGGCAACTTCATTTCCCTTTCCATAGCCTACTCCTACCTTGCCGCTCATATCTCCAACAGCTACCAGGGCACTGAAACTAAATCTTCTTCCGCCCTTTACTACTTTGGCCACCCTGTTTATCTTTATTACTTTTTCACTTAATTCATTTGTATTGGCATTATCAGGCACTAAATTTCCTCCTTAAATTCCTTTAAAATTTCAATCCGCCTTTTCTGGCGCCATCAGCCAGAGCTTTTACTCTTCCGTGGTATTTAAACTTATTTTTATCAAAAGCTACTTCGCTTATTTTTTTCCCTTTAGCCAGCTCGGCAAGTTTCTGGCCAGTCCTGAAGCTTATATCTATCTTGCCCTTATCTTCAGATTTCGGTTCAATAACCTGGCTGGAAACGCCAATAACTGTATTTCCGGTCAAATCATCAATAATCTGTCCATAAATATGCTTGTTGCTTCTATAAACACAAAGCCTTGGTTTTACAGATCTTGACTGTACCTTATGCTTTGACCTTAATTTCCTTCTAAGCCCTCTATCTTTTCTTTCAATCTTTGTTTTCATTCTAACTCCTAAACCTTATTTACCAGTACCAGCAGTAATAGCAGCTTTACCCACTTTTTTCCTTACATATTCATTTTCGTATCTTATACCTTTGCCCTTATATGGTTCAGGTTTTCTTATGTCTCTAATATCTGCAGTAATCTTGCCCACCAGTTGCTTATCTATGCCCCTGACTATAATAGTGGTGTTATCGGGCACTTCAAAGGTTATACCGGATATCTGCTCTATCACCACCGGGTTTGAATACCCTACCATGATTTCCAGATTGTTACCCTTAACCGCAGCCCTGTAACCTACACCCACTATTTTCAAGGTCTTGCTAAAACCCTGGCTAACGCCAACCACTATATTATTGATAAGGCTCCTGTACAGCCCATACTTGGCCATATTCTGTTTGGTCATACTTTCAGGCTTAACCTTTATTTGATTATCCTCAACCACAACTTTTATACCTGAATCAACCTCAATTGAAAGTTCCCCTAATTTTCCCTTAACGGTAACTTTATTTTTCTTAATATCTACTTCAACGCCCTCCGGTACAGGAATGGGCCTTTTGCCAATTCTTGACACTTTACACAACCTTTCTTTCTACCAAATAAAGCACAGGATTTCTCCGCCTACGCCCTCTTTTTTAGCTTGCTTGTCAGTTAATATACCTTTAGATGTAGAAAGTACTACAGTCCCCAGACCGCCAAGCACCCTGGGTATCTCTCTGCTCTTGGTATAATTTCTAAGGCCTGGTTTGCTAATTCTTTTCAGTCCATTAATAGCACTGTTTCTTTCCTTATCATATTTAAGGTATATCCTTATAATCTCCAGGCCTGCATCCGACTGCCTGGTTTCCCTGCTCTTTACATAGCCTTCCTTCTCCAGGATGGCAGCAATATCCAACTTAAGTTTAGAAAAGGGCATATCCACCCAATCTAACTTAGCCTTACCTGCATTTCTTATTCTAGTTAACATATCCGCAACAGGATCTGTAACAGCCATTAAACCTCCTTTGTATTACCAGCTGGACTTGGTCAGCCCAGGGATTTTTCCCTCATGAGCCAATTCTCTTAAACATATCCTACATAGACCAAACTTCCTGTAGTAGGCTCTGCTGCGTCCACACCTATTACATCGGTTATACTGTCTGGTACTATATTTTTGTTCCTTTTGCTGTTTTTCTATTAAAGCTTTCTTAGCCAATCAAAACTCCTCCTATAAAACTATTATTTTCTAAAGGGAAACCCGAACCTGGAAAGCAAGCCTAATGCTTCTTCATCGCTCTGGGCAGTTGTATTTATAGTAATATTCATTCCCTTTACACTTAAAATACTGTCATAATCAATTTCTGGAAACACCAGCTGTTCCTTGATGCCCATGGTATAATTGCCGGAGCCGTCAAAACTCTTGGGTGAAAGGCCCCTGAAATCCTTTACCCTGGGCAAGGCAACATTCAGCAGCCGGTCCAAAAATTCATACATCCTGGCACCCCTCAAGGTAACCTTGCAGCCTATGGGATTGCCTTCCCTTACTTTGAACCCGGCTATTGATTTCCTGGCCTTGGTAATTACCGGTTTCTGGCCGGTAATCTTGGTTAAATCCTCAACTGCCGCCTCCAGCTCTTTTATATTCTCGGTAGCAACACCTACGCCCATATTTACACTGATCTTTTCCACCTTGGGCACTTCCATGATATTCTTATAGCCAAACTCCTTCTTGAGTTCTGCTATTATTTCTTCCTGGTATTGTTGTTTTAATCTTGGTTTCATTAATCCCACCTTGGCACTCATTTTATATCTGCTCTCCGCATTTTTTACAAACCCTGACTTTTTGCCCTGACTTGCCAATTTCAAAGCCTACCCTTGAAGGCTTATTACACTGAGGGCAAATCACTAATACATTAGAAATATTCAACGGGCCTTCCTTATTTATAATTCCTCCAGGTTCATTCTGGCTTTTAGCCCGGGTATGCCTTTTTATCATATTTATTCCCTCTACAAAGACCCGGCCATCAGACATATCTACTCTCAGCACCTTGCCTGTCTTGCCTCTATCCTTGCCCTGGATTACTTTTACCTTATCGTCTTTTTTTATCTTAAGCATCTTAATACACTCCTACACTACTTCCGGTGAAAGTGAAATAATTTTCATAAAATTTTTCTCTCTAAGCTCTCTGGCCACCGGACCAAAAATCCTGGTTCCCCTGGGATTATTCTGGGCATCAATTATAACCGCAGCATTATCATCAAACCTTATATTAGAGCCGTCTTTTCTCCGGTAAGACTTCTTGGATCTAACCAGAACCGCCCTTACGATTTCACTTTTTTTAACCACGCCTCCCGGAATAGCCTCCTTAACTGTAGCCACAAAGATATCACCAATCTTTGCATACCTTTTTCTGGAGCCACCGAGAACCTTAATGCATAATATCTTCCTTGCCCCTGTATTATCTGCCACCTTTACCATGGTCTCTGCTTGAATCATTTTCTCTACCCTTCTTTACTCAGCTTTCCTAATTATCTCCAGCAAACGCCACCTCTTGGTTTTGCTGATCGGCCTGGTTTCCATAATCTTTACTATATCGCCGATATTACAGGAATTCTCAGGATCCTCTACTTTAAACTTTTTAAACTTTTTCATAATTTTTTTATACAAAGGGTGTTTGTAGTGTGAGGCAACCTCAACCACTGCAGTTTTTTCCATCTGGTTATTTACTACAGTGCCAACCCTTTCTTTTCTCTTTCCTCTTTCCAACAATATCCCCCTTATTTACCGCTTTTCTTATTTATTCCTATTTCTTTTTCCCTAATCAGTGTATTTATAACCGCTACTTCCTTTTTAAGATTCTTAATCCTCATAGGGTTTTCAAGCTGGCCCGTGGCCTTCTGAAACTTAAGATTAAAAATGGTTTTTTTAACCTCTGATAATCTTTTCTCAAGTTCTTTAGTTGTCTGTTCCCTTAATTCATTAACTTTCATGTCTCACCTAGTACCGCTACTCTTTTATAAATTTGGTATCAATCGATAATTTATTGGAAGCCAGCCTGATGGCTTCTCTGGCTATCTCTTCACTTACCCCTGATAACTCAAACATGATCTTTCCAGGCTTAACCACTGCAACCCATTGCTCAGGCACACCTTTGCCTCCGCCCATCCTGGTTTCAGCCGGCTTTTTGGTAATTGGCTTATGGGGAAACACGTTTATCCAGACTTTTCCCCCTCTTTTAATGGATCTGGTCAGGGCAATCCTGGCAGCTTCTATCTGTTTGGAAGTTATCCATCCAGGCTCCAATGCCTGCAGCCCGTACTCACCAAAAGATAGCTTCAGCCCTCCCTTGGCAATACCTTTCATTCTGCCTCTCTGCACTTTTCTATGTTTTACCCTTTTAGGCATCAACATTGGTGACATTTTATACTCCTAACTTGAAACTTTTTCTTCTTTCCGTTTGGTCTCTGACGGCTCTTTTATTTTCTTCTTTTCTTCTTCTATATCTTCTTTATCCAGAATCCTGTCCCCCAGGTAAATCCACACCTTAACTCCAATTTTACCAAAGGTAGTATTAGCCTCAGCGAAACCATAATCTATATCCGCCCTCAAGGTATGTAGAGGTACTCTTCCCTCACGATACCATTCGGTCCTGGCCATTTCTGCGCCGCCCAATCTGCCCGAGCACTGCACCCTTATGCCTTTGGCTCCAGCCTTTATAGCCAGAGACACCGCTTTTTTCATGGCCCTTCTAAAACTTACCCTGCCCAGCAGCTGGGAGGCAATACTTTCTGCCACCAGCTTGGCAATAAGCTCGGGTTTTTTTATTTCCACAATATTTAACTGTATATTTTTATTAATCTCTTTTTCCAATAGAGCCCTGATATCATTAATGGTGCTGCCCTTCCTGCCTATAACAATCCCCGGCTTGGAGGTATATACATCAACCTTTACCTCTTCAGTGGTTCTCTCTATCTCTATGGAAGATATGCCTGCATTTTCCAGCTGGCCGTTTATAATCTTCCTGATATTCAAATCCTCATTAAGCAGCTGGGCATAGTCCTTAGTGGCAAACCATCTTGATTTCCAGTTCTTATTTATTCCTAGCCTCAGGCCATTGGGATTAACTTTTTGGCCCATTATCTTCTACCTCCTCTTGTTTTCCATCAGATACAAATACAGTAATATGAGAAGTTCTCTTTCTAATTCTGGTAGCTCTACCCCTGGCTCTTGGTCTGAACCTTTTAAGGGTAGGACCCTCATTTACAAATATTTTTGAAATAAACAAATCATCTTCTTCCATCCCATGGTTTTCAGTAGCATTAGCCGCAGCACTGTTTACTGCCTTCTTTACTACTGCTGCCCCCTTCTTGGGAGTAAAAGACAATAAATTTACAGCATCTTCTACTTTTTTATCTCTAACCAAATCAACCACCAGCCTGATCTTCTGCGGTGATATCCTTATAAATTTTTCCACGGCTTTAGCTTCCAACGCTTACTGCCTCCCTAATCAAACATTTATAATTAACTATTACTTCTTAACCGAAACCACTTTCTCGCTCTTCCCCTTAAACACATGGGGCCTTATGGACCTGGTGGGAGCAAACTCTCCCAGCTTATGGCCCACCATGGACTCAGATACAAATACCGGGATATGCCTTTTGCCATCATGCACAGCTATGGTATGGCCCACCATATCCGGAAATATGGTAGAGCTACGGGACCAAGTCTTGACTATTTT
The DNA here is from genome assembly GCA_022396035.1 of Actinomycetes bacterium. NCBI lineage: Bacteria > Bacillati > Actinomycetota > Actinomycetes > Actinomycetes bacterium. The sequence continues at coordinate 91,414 of JAIOXO010000003.1, forward strand.
TTTCTCGCCCTTTTCATTCAGGTGCTCAATCTTAGCCAAAAGTTTTGGATCTGCAAAAGGCCCTTTCTTTAAAGACCTGGACATACGATTCCTCCTCAGCTACAAATTACTTTCTTCTCTTAACAATATATTTATTACTAGACTTATTCTTCTTACGGGTCCTGTAACCAAGAGTGGGCTTACCCCACGGAGACACAGGATCCCTTCCTGCACTTTTATTCTTTCCTTCTCCTCCACCATGAGGGTGGTCAATGGGATTCATGGCAGTTCCCCTGACTGTAGGCCTTACCCCCAGCCATCTTTTCTTTCCTGCTTTTCCCAGCCTTACAATCTCATGATCAACATTTCCTATCTGGCCGATAGCAGCCCGACAGGCCAGGCTGACCATTCTTACTTCTCCCGAGGGAAGTTTTATGCTGGCATAGCCTTCTTCTTTAGCTACCAGCTGGGCAGAGCTGCCGGCAGAACGAACAATTTCTGCACCCTTGCCTGCCTTAAGCTCAATATTATGTATAATTGTACCCGTAGGAATATTTTCCAGCGGGAGGCAATTACCCGGCTTAATATCAGCTTTAACACCTGACGTAACCGTATCTCCAACCTTCAGTTTCCTGGGCGCCACAATATATCTTTTCTCACCATCAGCATAATGCAGCAGCGCAATCCTGGCACTCCGGTTGGGATCATATTCTATAGCTGCCACTTTGGCCGGTACATTATCCTTTTTTCTCTTAAAATCTATTACCCTGTATAACCTTTTATGCCCACCACCGCTATGCCTGGTAGTAATCCTGCCATTATTATTCCTCCCCGCTTTTTTCTTAAGGGAAGAGGTCAGAGCTTTTTCAGGCCTCTTTTTGGCCAGCTCCGAAAAATCTGGTACAGTGGCCAGCCTCCTGCCAGGTGATGTAGGTTTATATTTTTTTAAAGCCAACTTTATTACCTCCAAAAACTATTTAAACTGTTTCAAAGAAATCTATCTTATCTTTTTCCCGCAGTGTAACCACTGCCTTCTTGCCTTTAGCACTCTTGCCCTCAGAACGACCCAGCCTCTTGGGTTTGGGTTTGGTATTCATGGTGCTGATATTCAGGACCTTAACCTTAAATATTTCCTCAATGGCCTTTTTTATCTGGGTTTTACTCGCCCTGAAATCTACATAAAAAGAATATCTGTTCTGCTGTACTACCCCATAGCTTTTTTCCGAAACCACAGGGCCTAATATTATATCCCTAGGATCTTGCATTGGTCAACCTCTCCATTAATTCAGTTAATGATTCCTTGGAAAAAACAATAACATCTGCAACCATCATCAAATAAGCATTAACCGATCTGGACGTAGCCATCTTCACATTGCTTATATTGGCAAATGATTTACCAACATGGTCATCCAGCTGGTTAAGAACCACCAGAACCTTGCTGTCTCCCAAACCCAACTTTTCTAACATCTGGGCTGCCTGCCTGGTGCTGGGCTTATCAAACTCAAGCTTACCCAAGACCCTGATCTGGTCCTGGTTAAATTTTTCCGATAAGGCTATCAGCTTGGACTTTTTTATCACTTTCTTATTCAGCTTAAAGGAATGATCCCTGGGCTTGGGGCCAAAAACCACCCCTCCACCTTTCCATATAGGTGACCTGTTGGTTCCAGCCCTGGCGTTACCGGTGCCCTTCTGTCTCCAGGGCTTTCGGCCTCCGCCCCTTACTTCACTCCTGGTTTTAGTGCTATGGGTACCAGCCCGCTGAGAAGCCAAAAACCTTCTAACTTCCTGATAAAGTACCTCATGATTGGCTTCCTGTTTTACCAGCTGATCATCAATATCTATTTTTTCTATCTCTTTTCCTTCAGAATCTATTACATTCAAGCTAGCCATTATTTTCTCCCATTAATTTAATTTTTGCAGGTAAACAATATTGCCCTTATTTCCAGGCACGCTTCCCTTTACTAAAATGAGGTTCTGTTCTGTAAGTATATCCACCACTTCAGAACCTTTAATAGTAACTGTGGCATTGCCCATTCTGCCCGGCATCTTCTTTCCCTTGTGAATACGGGCCGGCGTAGCGCACATTCCTACAGCACCAGGAATACGGTGAGAGTGCGAACCGTGGGACATTCTTCCCCTGTGGAAATTATGCCTCTTTATAACACCGGCAAAACCTTTTCCCTTGGAGGTGCCCTTGATCTTTATCTTATCTCCAACTTTAAAAACCGCTTCCGCTTCAATGCTGTCCCCAGGCTTAAAATCTTCAGCATCCTGAAGCCTTATCTCCTGGGCATATTTTTTAGGCTCAACATTTACTTTGCTGAATTCACCCTGCTTGGGTTTGTTTACCTTCTTTTTATCTACCTTGCCAAACGCTACCTTTAAGGCATGGTAGCCATCTTTTTCTTTATCCTTCACCTGAAGCACAACACAGGGCTCAGCCTCAATAGCCGTAACATATACAGCATTGCCGTTGTCTTTAAACACCTGCGTGGTGCCTATTTTTTTTCCATATATAGCATCTACCATTTTTCCACCACTTTCAAACTTTACAAAAAAGTAGTTATTATAATCAAATAACTATAGATTGCAACCCAGCTAAGACTTAATCTCTATATCCACACCTGCCGGCAAACTCAGCCTCATCAACAGGTCCACAGTCTTGGGGGTAGGATCCATTATGTCAATCAAACGCTTATGAACCCTTATTTCAAAATGCTCCCTTGAATCCTTATCCACATGGGGAGACTTTATCACGCAATAAAGATTTCTCTTGGTAGGCAGAGGAACTGGACCCAAAACCTTGGCCCCAGAATTTTCTGCTGTTTCCACAATCTTTCTTGCAGACTTATCTATTATTTCATGATCATAAGCCTTTAACTTTATTCTTATTTTCTGCCCAATTTTAGCCGCAGTCACTAATTTCCTCCTACTTTACTCTATTATCTTAGTAATACTTCCAGCCCCTATGGTCCTGCCGCCTTCACGTATGGCAAACCTTAAGCCCTCTTCCATAGCTATGGGGGCGATAAGCTTTACTTCCATCTCGGTATTATCACCGGGCATAACCATCT